>JALSNT010000055.1 GCA_026986885.1 Desulfobulbaceae bacterium | reverse complement strand
ACAATGACAGGATCAGGGAAATATGCAGTCGTATTACCTTCCATTTCGGCGATGCCCGGTTGTACATGCAACAAAAAAAACCGGATGTGGAAATCGTCTATCTTGATCCCATGTTTCCGGAGCAGAAAAAAACGGCCAAGGTCAAAAAAGAGTTGCAGATCATCAGATCCCTTGCCGGCGGCAGTGACAAGATGGCGGGATTATTCCATACAGCACTTGAAACTGCATCCCGGCGGGTGGTGGTCAAGCGTCCACAACCGGGTCCCTGGTTGGCTAACCTCTCCCCTTCTTACTCGGTCGACGGCAAAACCATTCGTTTTGACATATATCTGCGACCCTGAAATGTACTAAAGAGCAGCAGCCTTTGCCAGAGCAGCAAGCATTTCTTCAAGCCGTTCACTGCTCATGCATACCGGAATCGGATAGACAAGGGTCCTGTTCATCAGTTCAGCAGATGCCGGCAATGCCTTTGGATCATAGATGACCCTGCGTTTTCCGTGCGCGAAAAACGGCCATCCGTTGTCGGCCAGGGTTTTTCCCGCCAGCAGGTGCTCCCAGGATGGATAAAAATGCCAGCTGTTCTCACCGAAATTGATGGCACCGGCATTGTTTTCCCTGAGGACAGCATTGACGGCTGCGGCCCGCTCTTTATCGGGCAGCATAAATGCCAGAAAGGTCGCCGAATCGCCCTCTTCGTCAACCAGATGACGAAAGCCGACATCGGGAATCCGGGCCGCCGCCTCTTTTAATTGTTGTTTTGTTGTTTTCTGGGCGGTTATCATCGAATCAAGTTTGGCAAGCTGGGCAAGGCCGATGGCGCCCTGCAGTTCCATCATCCGATAGTTGAAGCCGATAAAACGGCGCCCTTCGCCGCCACGGCCGCCGGGGTTGACAACATGGTCATGCCCGTGATCATGATATTCAGACATATTGCGCCACAACTCCTGATCACTGGTTATGCACATTCCGCCTTCGCCGGTGGTCATGGTCTTGACCGGATCAAAGGAAAATGTGCCGATGGCGCCGAAGGTTCCCAGGTGGCGACCTTCGATGCGGGCACCGACCGCCTGGGCGGTATCTTCAAGCACCGGGATGTTATGACGGTCGGCAATGGCTGTAATCTCCTTGATCTGCGCCTGAGCGCCTAACATATGAACGGGAATAATGGCCCTGGTTTTGTCGGTTATCTTTTTTTCAAGATCAGACGGATCCATGTTCAGGGTGTCATTGACTTCCGTGAACACGGGAACCGCACCAATATCAAAAATCGCCTCCCAGGTGGCGACAAAGGTAAAGCCCTGGGTGATAACCTCATCCCCTGCTCCGACGCCAAGGGCGGCTAAGGCAACCTTTAAGGCCGCAGTACCGGAAGTTACCGCCTGGGCAGAGACAGCGCCTGTATAATCGGCAAAGGCCTGTTCAAATTCCCGGACCTTATACACATCATTACGCTCACCGGCAAATTCATAGCGAAACAGGACGCCGGTATCAAATACCTCCAGTACCTGCTGTTTTTCCTCTTCACCTAAAACTTCAAAGCCCGGCATAATCGTTCACCTAAATATCGAGTTCTTTTTTAATCCTGTTCCCGTTATCAAGAAGCAGAATTTCGGGATGATAGCCAACCAGTTCACTTTCCTCCATGAGACAGTAACAGGCAATAATAATAAGATCACCGACATGTCCTTTGCGGGCGGCAGCGCCGTTAAGCCCAATGACGCCGCTGTCGGGTTCACCGGCTATGGCATAGGTTGCAAAGCGTTCACCGTTGCTGATATTATACACCTTGACCTGTTCAAAGGGAACAATGCCTGCCGCCTGCATCAGTTGTTTATCAATCGTCAGGCTGCCCTCGTAGTTGAGATCAGCCTGGGTAATGGTGGCCCGATGCAGTTTGGCCCGTAACACTATTCGCTGCATTTTTCTCTTTGTAGAAATAGGATATTAAAAAATATTAAAAAATATTAAAAAAAATGAAAAATCAGAAAGTCCCTGCAAGTGAACCATTATCAATCAGCCTGACCCGGCCGCCGATGGTAACAGCCAGAAGAATTCGGGTATTTTCATCGGCCATGTCGACAGGGTCAAGGGTAACGTCATGCACAAAACTGATATATTGTATTTCAGCCTGGGTAATGGATTCTATACACTTTCTGACTTCTTGTTCCAGTAACGCCGTTTCCCTCATGCCGGCGGCAAATTTTTCTCGGGCTAGTTGGATCCCTCGGGACAGGCATAACCCGCTTTTTCGTTCTTCCGGCCCAAGATAGGCGTTTCTGGAACTCATGGCCAGTCCGTCCACCTCCCGGACAATCGGATGGGACACAATTTCCACATCCATGTTCAAGTCCATGACCATCCGGCGAATAACAGCCAACTGCTGAAAGTCTTTTTCCCCAAAGACCGCAAAATCAGGACGAACCAGATTAAATAATTTACAGACCACGGTGGTTACACCGTTAAAATGGCCGGGACGGTCGGCACCACAGTGATGGCGGGACAAGCGACCGACTGAGACGGTTGTCTGAAATCCTGCGGGATACATGTCCGTGGTTTGCGGAGTAAACAGGACTGCGACTCCCTGCTTGCGGGCAAGTTCTATATCACGTGCAAGATCGGTCGGATAGTGATCCAGGTCTTCGTCGACTCCGAACTGGATGGGATTGACGAATAAACTGACGATAACCTGCCGGGCTTTTTTCGCTGCTTTTTCCATCAGGGCTAAATGCCCCTGATGAAAAAATCCCATGGTGGGCACCAGGGCAAGTGTCTGCCCCTGACTTCTCTGTTCTCCGGCCCATGCCGCCATGTCGGCAGGACTGTTAATAATTCGCATACACTGATTTATTCCAGCTTTTTCATGATATACTCAACCATGGCCCGTTTCCGCCCCTGCCCCCCTGCCGGAGATTTTTCGGTTAAACTTAAATATTGCTGATAGGCGGTAACTGCCTCGGGCTTTTTATCCATGGCTGTATACACCCGTGCCATGGCATACTGGGCATCGGCGTCGAAACCATGAAACATGACCAATTCCTGATACCGCGCCAGTGCCGTATCATAATCCTTTTTTTCTTCAAGCAAACCGGCCAATTTATAGAGGACAAGCGGCTTTAATGGATTACCCTCTTTGATCTCCTGGTTAACCTGAGTGAACTGGGCAATGGCATCGTCAAGCCTGCCGGCCTTGATATCTATTTTGGCAAGCTCAATTCTTGCCCAATGGCCGGTCGGGGTCGAGGCATAGTCGGTAATAACCTGTTTAAATAACGATACCTGTTGTCCCTTATCTGCAAGCATTGCGGCATCAAGGGCTGCGACGGCTTTATTCTCACGATAGTCCTGATAGGAACCGTAGAGAGAAACAACCGTCACCACGGTGGCAACAACGGCAACAATTATCCAGAGAGGGCGTTGATTTTTGCGAAGGAAGGCAATAAAGCCAGGCGGCAGATTAAGCTCATCCAGCAGACCTGAAGTTTCCGAGGCTGCGGTTTCCCTGATTTTATTTGGATCAAACACGCTCTGATCGACCATAATGTCCTCTGCCGGTTAATGTCTTTTATGAAGATACAAAAGGATGCTTGTTTCAATGGAGATAAACGTGTAACTATACCCGTTGATTTAAAAAAAATCATTACCATTTTTTCACTAACGGCGACTCAGCAAAAACTACTTTCATCTATATGGATTCACAACGTATTTATACTGTTTCCGAGATTAACGGCAGCATAAAACACCTGCTGGAACACCGCTTTCCCTACCTGAGCGTTGCCGGCGAAATATCAAATCTGCGCAGGCCGTATTCCGGACACCTGTATTTTTCACTCAAAGACAGGCAGGCACAGATAAAGGCCGTTCTCTTTAAAATGCAGCAACGCTATCTCCTGGAGCAGCCGGCTGACGGTCTTGAGGTTATCTGCCACGGCAGAATATCGGTCTACGAACCGCGCGGGGATTATCAACTTATAGTTGATACCATTGATTTTCATGGATCAGGCGCTCTACAGGCAGCCTTTGAGCAACTCAAAAGAAAACTTGATGCCGAAGGATTATTTGATCGTGATAAAAAGAAAAAAATCCCCGACATACCGGAACACATAACCCTAATCACCTCGCCTGAAGGAGCGGCAGTGCATGATTTTATCCGTATTGCCCAGCGCCGCTTTCCCGCAAGCCGGCTGGCCGTATACCCGGTCGCCGTGCAGGGGCCGCAGGCAGCAGAAGAGATAATACAGGCATTGGATTTACTGAATAAAAGCTCTGCGACCGGGGTGATTGTTCTCTGTCGGGGCGGCGGCTCCATCGAAGACCTGCAGGCATATAACGAGGAGCGGCTTGCCCGGGCAATTTCCGCCTCGACCATTCCGGTGGTCAGCGCAGTCGGCCATGAAATCGACTTCACCATTGCCGATTTTGTCAGTGACCTGCGGGCGGCTACTCCCAGTGCTGCGGCAGAACTTCTGCTGCCGGATCGAGAAGTCCTCAGGGACACGGTTACATCCCTGCAAAACAGGATGATCCTGGTGCAGGAACGCCGAATTGATCGCCTGTCCGACAAACTTGCCCTGCAGCGGCAACGACTTGGCGATATGTCCACCCTCATTGCCGGTCTGTTTTTACGGGTTGACCAGCAGTCCATGCTGCTCGTTCATCGCGTAAAAAACATCCTGAGAGAAAAACAGCAACAGACAGCCGTCATCCAGCTCCGCCTTGAGCGACACAATCCCAGGCAACGCCTGAGGGCCTCTTTGAGCAAAGTAAAGATCCTGGAAAATGTTCTTGTCAGGGCCATGCAACGAATCCTCAGCACACGAACAGAAAAACTCCAGCGACAATTACAGTTACTGGAGGCGGTCGGCCCTGCAAACACCCTGGCCAGGGGCTATGCGATTATCAGAAAGAAAACAAACATGGAAGTGGTAACGGACAGCACCCGGATAGCTCCGGGAGAACAGGCACTGGTCTTCCTGGACCATGGTTCTCTGGAGGTAACGGTGGATCGGTGTTCGTCGGAGAACCCTTTGTCTGCAAGCAAAAAATCCACCGGGGAATAACTCCC
>JALSNT010000054.1 GCA_026986885.1 Desulfobulbaceae bacterium | reverse complement strand
CAGCAGCAACCGCCGAGACAGCGGATGAAGAGATTGCCGACCTGGATAAACAACTCAACGAATCCCTGGGTAAGTTTGATGAAATGCTGTTGCAAGAGCAGGAGAAGATTGCGGCCCATCAGCCACGGCAGCGGGAATCCGGGGGAGCGGCTGCGGCCGCTGCTGGTACGGGTGGTTATGGAAACGACCGGCAAGGGCAGGGCCGGACTTCTGGAGCCGGCGCCTCCGGCGAACGGACCGGGGAGCATCGACAATCAGGCCGGGTATCGGCAACAACCGGGCCAGGGGAACCAGGGCGGTCCACCAATACAGGCGCCACCACTTCGGCCGCCCGGGCGCAGCAGCAATCTTCCGGTGTGCACGGTCCCGGCGGCGACCGGCTGCAGACCGATGATGATATTGTTGCCAGGCAGTTACGTGAGGCAGCGGAAAAGGAAACCGATCCCGAATTAAGGAAAAAACTCTGGCAGGAATATAAAAAATATAAGGCAGGCCGGTAATGAAAAGATATGGTGATGTGCCTTGCAGGTATCTTTTATTGTGTGTTTTCTTCCTCCTTTCTGCCGCCGGCTGCGCCCGGATACCCGGGGATCAGGTACGGCACGGTATCCGGCCGATGGTCATGGATCATGAGCCGGATTCTTCGGAACTTCTGGATGTGTCGCTCAAGGTGCTGGACCCCGGTGAGCTGCCGGAAGACCCGCAGGCGCGCCGGGGGCTTTCTCCCGAAATCCGGGATGCCGAGTCCCGCTTTTTCCCCGTGCATCTGAAATATACCCTCCAGGATACCGGCTACTGGGGAACGGTCCGGGTTGTCCCTGATGATGATATCGGCACGGATCTTCTTGTGCGCGGACGAATAGAGTATTCCGACGGCGAGAGCTGCGCTGTCTCCATTGAGGCAATTGATGCCACCGGCAGGGTCTGGCTGCACAAGACCTATGCGGAAACGGCCGGACCTGTCGAGCTAACGGGAATTCAACCCGGGCAGAAAGATATTTTTCAGGATCTCTTTACAACCATTGCCAATGATCTTGCTGCATTCCGCAGTAAACTTTCACCAGCGGACATTAAAAAAATTCGTCAGGTGGCCGAACTGCGCTATGCTGCAGCCATGGTGCCGGATGCCTTTAAGGATTATTTGAAAAAAGACGATGCCGGCCGCTATCATATTTTACATCTTCCGGCTGATGATGATCCCATGATGGCGCGGGTGCGCAAGCTCAAAGTGCGCGATGATATGCTGGTTGATGCCATTAACGGTTATTATAATGGTTATTATCGGGACCTCTGGGAGCCCTACACCGATTGGCGCAAATTTCGCGGAGAAGAGGTCGCCACCATGCGCAGGCTGGAACGGCAGGCATTGACCCGGCAGATATTAGGCGTTGCCGCCATTGTCGGCGCTATTGCCATCGGCGCCGCCGGGGACAGGGATGTCGTCAACCGGACCGGGGCATTGCGTGATGTGATGATCATGGGCGGGGCGGCTTCGGTTTATTCCGGGTATCAAAAGGGCAAGGAGAGCGAAATAAACAAGGAGGCCATTGAGGAACTTGATACCTCATTTAAGGCGGAGGCCCAGCCCCTTGTCGTTGAGGTTAATGGTGAAACCATCCGCCTGACCGGATCAGCCGAACAGCAGTACACCCGCTGGCGGCATCTGCTTCGAACCATGTATGCCCGGGAAACCGGTATGATTGATGAAGAGCAGCCGGATAAGAAAACTGCCGCCGGGGAGATGGCGCCGGATGTGCATTCACCTGTAGGCCAGGTGGAAAAGAAAATAAATATGAAATGATGGATATGGATAGTCAACAGAAAAACGTACCTGGCGAAAACGTGGAGGAGCCGCCGGAACTCACTCCGCCGGATGCGGAACTGGTTGCACCGCGCCGGAGCAGTCTTATGCTCCTTTTGCTGGTGGCCTTTTTTATATTTATTCTTCTTGATCTGGCCATCCTGGCTTATTTTTTCTTCCCTGGTGACACGGATAACAAACAGCAGGCTCCGGCTTCGCAGGCAACGCAGCATGCTGTTGATACTGCCGAAATGTCACGACAACCGGTGACAAAATCCGGGCGGGATGATTTGCGGGCGCGTCAGGCAGCCGAAGGTTTGCGCGATCAGTGGCTGCAGCTGCAGGCAGAGGCCGAAGCCGATGGGATCGAAAACTGGGGCAGCAAGCCGTTTGCCGACGTTAACGAAACGGTGGCGGCCGCGGAAAGGTCGATGGCGGCGCGGAAGTATGACGAGGCTGCCGGCAAATATCACAAGGCAATTGTCGGCTTGCAGAGCCTGCGGGAATCCCGGCCAAAGATGCGGGCAAAAGCCCTTGCCGCCGGCGGGCAGGCGCTTAATCAGGGCGATGGCCCGGCAGCGGCTGCATTCTTCAACAGGGCCCTGGCTCTTGATCCGGATAATGAGGCGGCTCGCCGAGGTCTTGAACGGGCAAAAAATATGGATCAGGTACAGGCTCTGTACAAAAAAGCGCTGACCATGGAACAACAGGGCGATCTCAAGGCCGCCGAACAGGCTCTTGTTCATTGCCAAAAAATCGACAGCCTGTTTCAGCCGGTATCCCGGGCGCTTTTTCGGGTAAGAAACGGGCTGGCAGAGCAGGAGTTCAAGGCGGCCATGGCCGCTTTTCTCAGGAATCTGGCGGCAAAGCGGACAACGGCCGCCCGTGCTTCGCTGCTCCAGGCCGAGAGACTGCGGCCGCAGTCATCTGTTGTGGCCGAGGGGAAAGAGCAGTTGCACCAGCTGGTCATTGAGCAATCTCTTGCCCGGCTGGCCGACAAATACCGGCAGGCGGTCGCTTCCGAAGATTGGGCCCGGGCAGGTGACATCTGTCGGCAGGCCCTGAAAATTGATGCCCAGGCTGCCTTTGCCCAGGAAGGTCTTCTGCAGGCCGGAAAACGTCTGGCCCTGGACAGCGCCATGCAGGCTATTATTGATAAGCCGTTGCGGCTGCAGGCAAAGGCGGTGGAAAAACAGGCCCGTCAGACCCTGGCAGCTGCCCGCAGCATAGCCGCTCCCGGAGCAAAGTTAAGCGCTCAGATAGCCTCGGTGACGGACGTGCTGGCCGTCTCCTCCCGACCGGTGCCCGTGGTGCTGCAGTCGGACAATGCCACGGAAATTATTATATACCGGGTTGGCCGGATGGGACGGTTCAGCCAAAAAACAGTGCGGCTCAAGCCCGGTCGGTACACCATCGTCGGAACCAGGCAGGGTTACCGGGACGTGCGCAGAGAGGTTGAGGTCCGGGCGGACTCCAAACCGCCATTACTGCACATTCGCTGCACGGAGGTGATTTGAGCAGGATTTTTGAAATTATCACCCCGGCGGCAAGCCGGACCTTTTCCGAGGCCGATCTTCCCCTTGCCGTCGGTACCGGCGCCCGGGCAGCGATACCACTGCCCGCAGGTGCGGAAACAGCGGCCTGGCTGGCAGAGTCGCGCGGCTATCTCTTTCTGCAGGCGGAAACCGGCAGCGCTGTTTACCACAACAATGAGCATCTTGAAGGCTCGGTCTGGATAAAATCAGGGGATACCACCCGCATCGGCACATCCCTTATTCACTGGAATATCGTCGGAGATCGGGTGGAGATCCGGGTAGAAAAGGCGACCGGTACCGCTGCACTGCTCCGGCCGCCTCCTGCGCCGCTCCATGATTTATCCAGCAGCCAACCCCTGCCGCGGGTGGAAAACAGGACTCGAAAAGCCGGGATCGGGCGGAGAATGCTTTTCCCTGTCCTGGGTTTGTTTGTCCTTCTTGTGATGGCGGTATTTTTTCTGTTGACGGCCAGCCGGGTTCAGGTTGTCGTCCAGCCCCATCCGGACCAACTGCGGCTTGCCGGTTTCCCCCCGGCCATCCCGATCGGTGATACCTTTCTCTGTGTAAACGGCAGCTACAGGGTTTTGGCGGAAAAAGCCGGGTACCGTCCTCTTGCCGCCAGGATTGCCGTGCAGGCCGGGAAGAATCATTTCAGCTTTAATCTGAAAAAATTACCGGGCCGAGTAACCTTTATCAGTACGCCCGTGGATGGGGCAACGATCTTTGTCGACAACAGGGCCGTGGGCAAAACGCCGTTGGCGGCGGTGGAACTTGCCGCCGGTAAACATCTGCTGCGTGTGCAAAAGGAACGCTACCTGTCTCTTGAGGAAACATTGCTGGTGACAGGGGAGGGACGGAAACAGGAGGTTTCTCTGCGTCTTAAACCCGGGTGGGCCAGGGTGTCTTTTACCTCTGATCCTGCCGGGGCAATGGTCATTCTGGAAGAAAAGCGCCTGGGGACGACGCCGCTGACGGTGGAGGTCCCGGCCGGGCAGCGGCAGTTTCTCTTTTCCAGGAAAGAGTATCTGGATACGGAGCTGGAACTTGAAATCACTCCGGGGGCAGTGCTTGCCCCGGAGCCCGTACGACTGGCGCCCGCACCGGCTGTGGTGCATGTTGATTCGGTACCGCCGGGCGCCACGGTTGTCATCGGGGGAACATTTTTTGGTAAAACGCCGGTAACCATAAAGACGGCCCCGAACACAACGCAGGAAATCCGACTTCAGCTTACCGGGTACCGGCCCGTTGTTATTAAAAAACGCTTTGGGCCTGCCGGTGAACATAAAATTTCGACAACGCTGACGCCGCGCTACGGCACCGTTTTTCTGACCACGGATCCGGTTGATGCCGTTCTCTTCATTGACGGCAGAAAATATGGTCCTGCGACCGGACCTCTTCGGTTGATCGTCAAGGAACATCGGTTGACGGTACGGGCCGACGGCTTTGTCAGTGAAAGCAGGCAAGTTGTCCCCGGTGAAAAAACCGGCAGACGTCTTTTTATCCGCCTGCGTCGGCAGGAAGAAAAAAAGGCACTGTCCCGAGCAGCGCCTGGTGTCGGGGATAACGGCATGGTCCGGCTGGGGCCCGCAGTCGTTCTCATGGGCGCACCGCGCCGGGAACCCGGCAGGAGGGCCAATGAGCAGGAACGCTCAGTTCGTCTGACCAGATCATATCTTATTGCCGCCCATCTGGTTACCAATGGTGAGTTTCGCCGGTTTCAGCCGGGACACCGTTCCGGCAATATCGGCGA
>JALSNT010000053.1 GCA_026986885.1 Desulfobulbaceae bacterium | reverse complement strand
ATGGTTCTCGGCTCAATTTTTGCCGGTATTGCCACTCCGACTGAATCCGCATCCGTGGGTGCCCTCGGTTCTCTGGTACTGGCGGCACTGTATAAAAAGCTGAGCCTGAAAATCATTAAGGATTCCGCCCTGGAAACCGTCAAAATTACCGCCATGGTTTTTGCCATTTTAATCGGTGCCACAGCTTTTTCCATGGTTTTTGTCTATACCGGAGCCGATAGCCTGGTGGAGCAGTTTATGATGGCCTTGCCCGGGGATAAATGGGGTTTCCTGCTCCTCTCCATGCTCTCGATCATGCTGCTTGGTTTTTTTATCGATTTTATCGAGATTTCCTATATCGTTGTTCCTATCCTGCTGCCAATCGCCGATGCCATAGGCATTAATCCCATGTGGTTTGCAATTCTTATTGCTATGAATCTGCAGACCTCTTTTCTGACACCTCCTTTCGGCTTTTCTTTGTTTTATTTAAAAGGGGTCTGCCCACCGGAGGTGAGTACCATTGATATCTATAAAGGCGTTATTCCCTTTATCTGTATCCAGATGGCCGTGCTGGCATCAATTGTTATTTTCCCAGGGCTTTATGGGTTTTAAGTATATTGCGTAGTCCGGATTGAATATTTCGTCCCTTGGAGAGTAAAACAATTTTTCCTGAATTCAGGTTTGATATACCATCTGCCTGCAACGGGTTTAAGCAGAAAAAATGTGTCGGTAATGGAGCAGGTTGCCGGTGAATCTGAATGCATGCATTTATTGACAACACCATTTCTTCATCGTTAGGTAGAGGCTTATGAAAAAACAATTCAATACCCATTGGTTGACAGGTTCTATTTTTCTCATTCTGATTGTATTTTCGGCAGCAGTATTTGCTGCAGCACCCATGCAGGTTGCTGCGCAGGAAAAAGGAAAAGATCATCTGGATTCCTGGGTACGGTATCAAATGAAGGGTGACTACCCTGAAATGGTGAAACGCAGGGTGATACGGGTGCTTGTACCACCCAGCAAAACTTTTTTTTTCATCGATAAAGGACAAAAGCGCGGCGTGACCTATGATGCGCTGATGACCTTTGAAAAATATATCAACAGGACACAGAAAAACAAAAATCTGCAGATAAAAGTTGTTGTTATACCGACCTCCAGAAAGCATCTTTTACCTGACCTGCTGGCAGGCCGTGGAGAAATCGCGGCCGGAAATTTAACCGTTACGCCGGAGCGCAGAAAACTGGTAGATTTTTCCGAACCGATTCTAACCGGTATTAATGAAATTGTTGTCACCGGTGGTAAAGATCCTGCTTTGAGGTCCCTGTTTGATCTTGCCGGACGTGAAGTTTTTGTCCGTCGATCTTCCAGCTATTATTCATCTCTGCAACATCTTAACAAGACCTTGCAAGAGGCTGGAAAACAGCCGCTTAAGATACAATTAGTTGATGAATACCTTGAAGATGAAGATCTGTTGGAAATGGTCAATGCCGGATTATTACCCATGATTGTCGTGGATGATATCAAAGGTCGATTCTGGGGTAAAATATTTCCCCATATCGTCCTTCATCCCGATTTGCAGGTGAGGGCAGGAGGAAAAATAGCCTGGGCCATCCGTAAAGATACCCCGAAGCTCAAGGAGGTGGTTAACGGCTTTATCCGTAAAAATAAAAAAGGTACTTTAACCGGCAATATTTTATATGATCGTTATTGGAAAAATACGAAGTACGTGCGCAATAATCTCAACAGTCGCGAGCGGGAAAAATATAAACAGACTGTAGCTCTTTTTAAAAAATACGGGGAACAATATGATTTTCCTTATCTTTTGCTCACCGCTCTGGCCTACCAGGAGTCAGGCCTTGATCAGAAAAAGAGAAGTCGCGCTGGGGCAATAGGCATCATGCAGGTGCTGCCGAAAACCGCAGCGGACAAAAATGTGGGTATCAGGAATATCGATAACATAGACAATAACATACATGCGGGCAGCAAGTATCTGCGGTTTATGAAAAACAGGTATTTTTCCGATGGTTCTCTGGATGAGCTTAACAGCGATCTCTTCACCATTGCCGCCTATAATGCAGGACCGGTCCGGATTGCTCAGTTGCGAGAAGAGGCCAAACGACGCGGCCTCAACCCAAACGTCTGGTTCAATAACGTTGAGGTGATAGCTGCCCGGAGGATTGGTCGGGAGACGGTACGTTATGTCAGTAATATCTATAAATATTATGTCGCATATAAGCGTATTGCCCAACAGGAAGAAATGAAAAAAAATATAAAGGAACGTTTGCAGAAGAAACATGGGCATTCATAAAAGGGGAGAGATTTTTTTTTATCTCATCAACGTAAGACGGGCGGATCGGGCAGCAAACTATTTTGCCTTTGCCGGTAATGTATCCTGCCGTTTAGTCTGTCGAATTTTTACTTTGTCCATGGTTGACCCGGCGACCTTTTTCAATAATATCAAGATGTAAAAATAATCACCCTTATCAGGTTTGTTCGCCTCTGCTTGGTCGATCCGGCATATTAATACGACCATTGATGGGAACTCTTCTCTGGACCATGCCTCGGAAAAAAAACAATCTCAACAGCACCGATCGCAGAATACTTTCGGTAACCTGTTACGGACATTTTCTCTGCCACTTTAACATGCTGGTCTTTCCGGCGATCCTTCTTCCCCTTTCCGGACGGCTGGGCCTTTCAATGGCCGACACCCTTAACCTTGGTTTTTTCATGTACCTGTTGATGGGCTTATCGGCACCGGTCTGGGGGTACATAGCCGATAAAATCGGTGCCATGCCTCTCCTGGCCCTGTTTTACGCAGGGGCCGGGTGCAGTGGCCTGGCGGCTGCATTCTTTATAGATTCTCCTTTGGCCCTTGAGCTGTCGCTGGCCGCGATAGGTTTGTTTTCCGGCATTTACCATCCGGCAGGACTTGGCTGGATCGCCTGTTGCGTTTCCAAAACATCAACAGGCATGGCTTATAACGGCATGTTCGGTAACCTTGGTCTTGCCCTCGGGCCGGTATTAGCCGGACTGGTTAATTATTTATATGGTCCGGCCGCTGTTTATATCGGCCTTGGCCTGCTGAATTTTTTCGGACTTTTTCTTTTGCTGCGGGCCGGTAATATAACCCGTAGAGCGGCCCATACTGCCCGGGAGGGCGGACCTTCCTCATCGTGGGGAAATTTTGCAATACTGCTGGTGGCGATGATGCTGGGGGGGATAGTCTATCGTGGCGCAACGGTCACTCTGCCGGCATTGTTTCAGGTGCAGGGGGTCGGTGTCTATCACTGGTTGACAGGAGTATTACACGTCGATCTTTCGGCAAATGTGGTGGCAACGGGAATCACTTCGTTCCTCTATCTTGTCGGCATGCTGGGACAGTTCGCCGGTGGCGGAATCGGGGAACGGTTTGATCTGCGCTGGAGTTATTTTTTCTTTCATCTGCTGACGATTCCCGCAGCCCTGTGCATGGGATTGATGGTTGATGTTCCTCTTATTGTTCTTGCAACATACCATTCTTTTTTTCTGCTGGGCATGCAACCGATCGAAAATACCCTGGTGGCCAGATTGACCCCGCCTGCCATGCACAGTTCAGCCTATGGCATGAAATTTGTATTGACATTCGGCGTGGGATCAATTGCCGTTCAATTAGTACGTTATGTGGAAAAATCGTTTGGTATAAATCATGTCTTCCCGATATTGGGTCTGGTGTCGATGGTCCTTGTAGCAACCATCGGCCTGTTGATATACAAAGTACCTGCACAGCGCTGATAATCAGTGATGTATGCCATCAGGGGGCAGATAACGGGTGGAATTTAACCACAATAAGTTCATTTACATTAAAAGATATATGGATTATCTTTTTTTATGAGCTTATACCTGAAAATCGACTAACAGAACCTATGCGACATAATAACTTAATATTCTGTATTTTTTTGATTGTTCTTTTCCTTGGGGCACCCATCCTTTTACCGGTGCTGCATGCCGAAGAAACCAACGGTGTCGATTTCCTGAATGATGACTTTTACGCTGATACTGTTGATGCGACTCCAGAGGTCGGTGACCCTCTTGAGCCTTTTAACAGGGCAGTGTATAAGCTGAACGACCGTGCCTACACCTATGTATTCAATCCCGTTGCCAAAGGATACAGCAAGGTTGTTCCCTTTGATATTCGACATATCATTGATAATTTTTTCACCAATTTAGAGGAACCTGTGGTTTTTGTAAATTGCCTGCTCCAGGGGCGATTTGCGGATGCCGGATCAACCGTGGTCCGATTTCTTGCCAACAGTACCATCGGTGTCGGCGGACTGGTTGATTTTGCCAACAGAGAAATGGGGTATGTTCCTGTCGAGGCAACTCTTGGTGAAACTTTAGGCACCTGGGGGATAGGCGATGGCTTTTATCTGGTCGTGCCGTTTTTCGGACCCTCTACCCTGCGGGATTTTACCGGTACGGTCATTGACAGCCTTGCCTTGACGCCATATTACAGATATATAGACAAATGGAGCGTTAAAAGCGGCATCTACGCTGAAAAAACGACCAATGATCTCTCCATGCACATTGGTGAATATGAGGATATGAAAAAATTAAGTTTTGATCCGTATGTCGCCTTGCGGAACAGTTATTTTCAATATCGAAAGAAAATACGGGAACATCGTGTTTTCCCCGATGGAGAGTAATGTTACCTGAATTGAGCTATTTTCATTTCGCCCCAAGCTGCAGGTTTTGTTCTGTTTCATCGGAGTCTCGTTCCTCGCTTACCTGCAGTTGAGCCTGCATGGGACAGCTCACGGTCTGCCAGATTGGGGAGGCAATGGAACCCCCGTGGGCTTCCACCCCATCCGGAGTCTGGGCTTCGCTCCGCTTACCTGCAACATTTTGAAGAGAAAACACTTATAATCATATATCTTTTTTAGTTGCAGATGGGGTAAAACGCTTAATTTAGGTGTTATGTTTTTTTTGCCGTGCGTTTTGTCATGGGTAACCTATAATTTAAGTTACAATAACCAGCATAAATCAATGAAGAAAAATATAATCTTTCAGCTTGTATTTGTTTGTTTCCTGCTCTTAACTCCGTTTATCTCCCATGGCAGCAGTACAAAGCCGGATCCTA
>JALSNT010000052.1 GCA_026986885.1 Desulfobulbaceae bacterium | reverse complement strand
GAGGACGCGGCTGTCCGTTTCTGTCTCATTTTTCCCGATCTGTATGAAATAGGCATGTCCCATCAGGGGTTGCAGATACTCTATCATATCCTCAATGATGATGACCGGTTCCTCGCCCACAGGTGTTATGCCCCGGATATTGATTTTGAAGCACAGTTGCGCAAGGCCGGTCTGCCGCTTTATGCCCTGGAGTCGTTTCTGCCCCTGGTTGATTTTGACGTCCTTGGCATAACCCTGCCCTATGAGTTGTGTTACACCAATATTCTCACCATTCTTGATCTGGCCGGCCTGCCGTTGCGCGCCTGTGATCGTTCCGAGGAGGTACCCCTTGTTATTGGTGGCGGCTCCTGTGGCCTGAACCCGGAGCCGGTTGCTGATTTTTTCGATGCCATCGTTCTTGGCGATGGCGAAGAGGTTATCATAGAACTGGGTGCGAGTCTTCTTGCTGCAAAAAAGCAGGGGTCTGATAAAAAACACACCCTGCAGCGGCTATCGGAAATCGAAGGTGTATATATCCCTTCTTTTTTTGCGCCCCGTTACAACGCTGATAAATTTGTCGGTATACAACCACTGCAAAGCGGCTATCAACAGGTTCGGAGACGGGTACTGCCGCAGCTGCCCAGGCCGGCACTTTTAAATAAACCCCTGGTGCCGATCGTCAAACCGATACACGATCGTCTGGGTATTGAGATCGCCCGGGGCTGCACCCGGGGCTGTCGTTTCTGCCAGGCGGGTATGATTTATCGACCGGTGCGGGAACGCAGTGTCGAGGATATCCTTGAACTGGCGGAGGAAGGGATCCGTAACAGCGGTTTTGATGAACTGGCCATGCTGTCATTGTCCACAGGTGATTATTCCTGCCTGCCGCAGGCATTGACCAGCCTGATGAACAGGTTTGCCGATGAGTATGTATCCGTCTCCATGCCTTCCATGCGGGTCGGTACCCTGACTCCGGAAATCATCAACCAGATTAAACGGGTACGCAAGACCGGATTCACCGTCGCTCCTGAAGCGGGAAGTAATCGCTTGCGCGAGGTGATCAATAAAGGGATTACCGAAGAAGACCTGATGGCCACCTGTCGTGACGCCTTTGGCGCGGGTTGGAATCTGATAAAATTTTATTTTATGATCGGCCTGCCCACGGAAACCGAAGAGGATGTGGATGCCATCGTCGAGCTTGCCAAAAAGGCGAAGGCCCAGGCAGACGGCAGGGGCAGGGTGCAGATCAATGTCAGTGTTGCCTGCTTTGTTCCCAAGCCCCATACCCCTTTTCAGTGGCATGAGCAATCAGGGCTTGCAGAGACCAGGGCCCGTCTGGACCGGTTGAAAAAGATACTGCCGCGCAAAGGTTTTAAACTTAAATGGCACGATGGCCGCACCTCGTTTCTGGAAGGAGTTTTTTCCCGGGGTGACCGCAGGCTTTCGGAGCTTATTGAAACTGCCTGGCGTTCCGGTGTGCGTCTGGACGGCTGGTCCGAACATTTTAATCTGGAAAGCTGGCAGCGGGCCGCCGATCAATGCGGCATTGATATGAATTCCTATCTCCGGGCCAGGTCATTGACCGAACCCCTGCCCTGGGATCATCTTGCCTGCGGGGTAGACAAACAATTCCTGCAGCAGGAATGGCAGCGTGCGCAGGCAGGAACCTATACTCCCGATTGTCGTAACCATGGATGTCGGAAGTGCGGTCTCTGTGATTTTAAAACTCTTTTCCCCAGGACGTTGCAAAGCTGTCCCCAACCGGCGGCCTCAGCGCCGGTTGAACAACCGTTGTCTGCTGAACGTTCTTTTCGATATGCGGTAAACTATTCAAGACTTGGGTCCGCACGTTTTTATGGTCATCTGGAATTGCTGCAGCTTGTTTTTCGGGTTTTGCGCCGGGCCGGTTTGCCGGTGCTGTTTTCCAGGGGCTATAATCCGTCACCCCGGGTATCATTCAGCCAGGCCCTGCCGGTTGGTATGGAAAGCCTGGTTGAAAAATTTATGGTGGATCTTGCCCTGCCGATTACCGACCCGGCTTTGACTGTTGCGGCTTTAAATCAGGAATTTCCCGAGACGATTAGAGTGCAGGCCATAACACCGGCCAAGGATAAAGAACAGGTGGATCAGTTAGCCACTTATCGGATTCAATGTTTCTCTCTGCCCGGCGTTGATATCCTTTCCAGGCAGGAGATCGAAAAGCGTCTGCAACAATTTTTAGCGGCGGAAGAGTTTTGCATTGAGCGTATTCGTAAAAGAAAACGCAGAACCCTGGACATCAGATCTCTGGTGCGATCGCTTAAACTCAGAGAAGAGACCCTTGAACTGGTACTGCTTCATCCCCATGGTCGGGCCGGGACAGGTCCGTTTGAACTGTTGGAGAATGTGTTGAAATTGAATAAGGAACAGGCCAGGAGTCTCCGGATCTTGAAAACCGATATTCAGGCGCTGCGGCTATAGGGATTATTTTCAGCGCAAAATATTTTGCGCTCTGCAGCTTTTTGCGCTACAAAAGTTTTTTAACCCTAAGCATACGATTGCAACAGGTTGACCGGGAAGACCTTTCGGTCTGGCCGATATGTCGCTAAAGAGAGAAAATTGCCAAGGAGAGAAAATGAAGAAGATAGTTTTGCGTGAAGATCAAATGCCCACCAGCTGGTATAATGTTGTCCCTGATATTCCGGGTGGCATGCAGCCGCCTCTTGATCCGGAAACCATGGAACCCATGGCTCCGGAAAAGCTGGCCGCCGTCTTTCCCATGGGACTGCTGGAGCAGGAGATGAGTCCGGATCGTTTTATTGATATTCCTGAAGAAGTAATGAATATTTATAAAATATGGCGGCCTTCTCCTCTGGTGCGTGCCTATAAACTGGAAGAAGCCATTGGTACCAGGGCAAAAATATTTTTTAAAAATGAAAGCGTTTCCCCGGTCGGCAGCCATAAACCCAATTCCGCTGTTGCCCAGGCCTACTATAATAAACGTGAAGGCGTGAAAAGGCTGACTACGGAAACCGGTGCCGGTCAGTGGGGATCGGCTCTTTCGTTGGCAACCTCGAAATTCGGTTTGGAGTGTAAGGTATATATGGTTCGGGTTTCCTTTGACCAGAAACCGTACCGTAAATCCATCATGCAGACATTCGGTGCCGATATCGTTGCCAGTCCCAGCCCGGACACCAACACCGGCCGGGCTATTCTCGAAAAAGATCCTGATACGCCCGGTTCACTCGGCATTGCCATCTCCGAGGCACTGGAGGATGCTGCTACCAGTGACAATACCAATTACGCCCTTGGTTCGGTACTCAATCATGTGGTCCTGCATCAGACCATCATCGGCCTTGAGGCCAAAAAGCAGATGGAGATCGCCGGAGAATATCCGGATGTTGTTGTCGGCTGCTGCGGCGGCGGTTCCAACTTCGCCGGTTTAATGGCACCGTTTGTTCCCGACTATCTGGAAGGGAAAAAGATTGAATTTATCGGTTATGAACCTGCTTCCTGCCCCTCCATGACTGCGGGTAAACTGGCCTATGATTCCGGTGATGTCAATATGATGACCCCGCTTTTATACATGTACACCCTGGGCCATGATTTCATGCCTCCGGGTATCCACGCCGGTGGTCTTCGTTATCACGGTATGGCGCCGATTGTTTCCGCTCTGATTCGCGACAAGATCATTACCCCGAAAAGCGTGCATCAACTGGAATGTTTTGAGGCCGGTATCCTTTTTGCCAAAACCGAGGGTATTATTCCGGCCCCGGAGACCACCCATGCCATCAGGGGAGCAATCATTGAGGCCATGAAAGAGCCGGACAATCCCAAGACGATTTTGTTTAACTTTTCCGGTCACGGTCTGATCGACATGACGGCCTACGACAATTACCTGGCCGGTAATCTGCACGATTATTCCTATCCCAGAGAGCAGATCGAAGAATCTCTTTCCCATCTGCCCAAAATCGGTTGATCATGGTCGACGGCTGGCAATGAGTGCAGCCTTGAGTCGTTTTTTTGTTATTTTTCTTACCGTTCTCTTTTGCGGGCGGTCGGCCTCTGCCGGCTGCCCCAAGTTTTCCGATGTGATCAATAACGGTGGTTGGGCCGTCGCCGATAGATACGGCAGAATTCTCGGCTCCTGCAACCTTGACACGCCCTTTATTCCCGCCTCCATCCTGAAAATTCCGACGGCCCTGGCGGCCCTGCGCGTCCTGGGGCCTGCTTATCGTTTCAGGACCGAATTGTATCTTGATTTTAGGGATAACCTGTATATTCGTGGTGTTGGCGATCCCCTCCTCATTAGCGAAGAGGTTTTGAAAATTTTGATGAAACTGCATGCGCAGGGAGTGGAGAGAATACACAATATCTATATTGATGATTCCGCCTTTGCCCTGGAATACCAGCCACCGGGCAGGGAGGCAAGCAGCAACCCTTATGACGCGCCCCTCGGAGCAACCGTGGTTAATTTTAATTCCGTTGCCTTCCGGGTTTTCAGAGATCACCATATCCGCTCCACCGAACCGCAGACCCCGACCCTGCCTATGATGAAGAGACTTGGCCGCTCGTTATCCCCCGGCCGTTACCTGATCAATATATGTCCCGGCGGATGTCAACCGAAAAATACCATGGCCCGGTTAACGGCAGAGCTGTTTCGCAGCCTGCAGCGTAAGGCAGGTATCAGCGGCAAGGGCGCCATCGGCAGGAAAAAGGCCCCGGCCCATGCCCACCTGGTCTATTTCCATAAAAATGTAAGACGACTGGATGAGGTTGTGCGGATCATGCTCAAATATTCCAGCAACTTTATCGCCAACCTTCTTTACCTGACCATCGGTGCGGAAAAATATGGTTATCCAGCCACCTGGGCCAAGGCTAACCGGGCGGTTCACAATGCGCTGGTCAGTGAACTCGGTCCCGGAACAGCCGCACTCATAGTGCAGGAGGAAGGCGCAGGGCTGTCGCGCAATGATCGGATAACGGCAAGGGCAATGCTGGCTGCATTGAAAAAGTTTCGACCCTATTATGGACTGCTCCGTAAGCGGAGACGTGTTTCTGTTAAAAGCGGGACCATGAAGGGTATTTTTAATTATGCCGGTTATCTGCCCGACGGCAAAGCATTTGTAATTCTGCTCAACCAGCGGAAAAACAC
>JALSNT010000051.1 GCA_026986885.1 Desulfobulbaceae bacterium | reverse complement strand
CGAGTTCCCCCAAGAACCCGAATACAGAGCACTTTTTTTGCTCCGGAATTATCGGCAACGTTGAGAATGGTTTCAGTTTGAATCATTGGTCCACCTGAGAAATATTAATTGCCCGACCTTCTTCCTAAACCGCACGTTCCAAGATAGTCAATACACGCCAACGCTTGTTTTTGGACAAGGGCCGACATTCTTCAATCAATACGGTATCCCCCACATTACATTCGTTAGACGCGTCATGAGCCATATATTTCATACGTTTACGAATATATTTTCCGTAAAGTTTATGTCGTACTTTCCGTTCCACCAGGATAACGACACTTTTGTCCATCCCGTTACTAATTACCGACCCTCGACGGGTTTTTTTGCTTTTATCACTCATTGTTACGGTCCAGTAAAGTATTGCTCAAGTAATGACAAAATCAGCTATTGATTTGCCTGTTCGGCCATAATGGTCTGGATACGGGCAATATCGCGTCGTAATAAAGATAACCGTGCTGGATTTTCAAGTCTGCGGATTCCATGTTGAAATTTAAGCTTAAAAAGATCTTCTCGAATATCCTTTTCTTTTTTCTGCAGGTCCTCCAGACTCATCTTGCGTAGTTCCTTTGCCTTCATATCGTTGCACTCCTGGTAATAACCTTTGTTGCAAAGGGAAATTTAAAACTGGCAAGCCGAAGTGCCTCTATGGCCAACTCCTCTGGTACTCCTTTTAACTCATAGAGTATTCTGCCGGGACGAACGACCGCCACCCAATACTCAGGTGCACCTTTCCCCTTACCCATCCTGGTTTCAGCAGGCTTTTTGGTGATCGGTTTATCGGGGAAAATACGGATCCACATCTGACCACCACGTTTTACTTTTCGATTGATGGCAATACGCCCAGCCTCAATCTGTTGGGCGCTCAAACGTCCTCTGCCAACGGCCTTTAAAGCATAATCCCCAAAGACCAGGTCAGCTCCGCGCCGGCTTGTACCCCGAATTCTACCCTTATGCTGTTTTCTGTGTTTAACCTTACGTGGACTTAACATTATTTATTACCCCTGTTGGAGATTCTTAACGCTGCAGAATAATCATATATTTCCACAGGCAGGAGAGGAGATAGTCTACTGTGCTATAGACATTTCACTGTCGGAAAGTATCTCACCTTTAAATATCCAGACCTTAACACCTATAATACCGTACGTTGTTTTAGCCTCAGCAGTACCGTAATCAATATCAGCACGAAGGGTATGCAAGGGTACACGCCCTTCTTTAAACCATTCCGTTCTCGACATTTCAGCACCACCTAATCGGCCGGCACAGGAAATTTTTATTCCCTTTACCCCAAACCTCAGGGCTGAATTGATTGATTTTTTCATAGCCCGACGAAAGGCTATGCGACGCTCAAGTTGCATTGCTATATTCTCGGCCACGAGCTGGGCATCTGCTTCAGGACGACGTATTTCCTGGATATCAATAAGACATTCCCTGCCGAACTTCCGTTCAAGATCTTTTTTGAGAAGTTCTATCTCGGAACCTTTTTTACCGATAACAATACCGGGACGCGCAGTGAACAATTTAACCCGAATTTTTTCGCCGGTACGTTCAATAATAATTCTCGAAATACCGGCATGGTAAAGACGCTTTTTCAGATATTTTCTGATCTGCTGATCTTGAAAGAGATGTTCAGCATAATCTTTGTTCGCATACCAGATTGATTCCCAAGACCGGGTTATACCCAACCGCAATCCAATAGGGTTAACTTTTTGTCCCAAGGTGTTCCTCCGTTCCCTATAACAGTTGATCTCTTAAAAAAAGCAGATACTTAAATATATTAAATTCTATGAAGCTTCATCCACGATAACGGTAATATGACTGGTTCTCTTGATAATTCCAGTTGCCCTGCCCATGGCGCGGGGACGAAATCTTTTCAAACTCGGCCCGCCATTGATCTCTATTGATTTGACGTACAACGTGTCAACATCAATCGTTTCCATCTGATCGGCATTAGCCACGGCGGATTCAATCACCTTACGTAATAAATGCGCACCTTTTTTGGGCATAAATCGTAACGTGGTTATGGCGGACTCTACATCCATTCCGCGAACAACATCGGCAACAAGTCTGGCCTTTTGAGGCGAAATACGAATATATTTGGCGACGGCTTTTGTTTCCATCGAAGAACTCCTTTTCGTTGTCTGTAAAGCTTATCCGCTACCGACCTTTTCTGTCGGAGGCATGGCCGTAAAATGTCCGGGTAGGAGAAAACTCCCCAAACTTATGGCCGACCATATTTTCACTTACATAAACGGGTATAAACTTTTTCCCGTTATGAACAGCAAATGTTAAACCGACCATCTCCGGTGTAATATCCGATCTCCTGGACCAGGTTTTAATAACTTTACGAGACCCGGTCGCCTGTGCCTGCTCCACCTTTTTTAAAAGATGTTCATCAACAAAGGGACCCTTTTTTATGGATCGAGCCATTTTTCTATTCTCCTGATAAACTAACGCTTGGTAATAATATCCCGATCTGAACCTTTTCTTTTTCTTGTCTTGAATCCTTTAGTGGGAACTCCCCAGGGAGTACAGGGATGCCGACCACCGGAACTTTTACCTTCGCCGCCCCCCATGGGGTGATCGATTGGATTCATGGCTACGCCGCGCACGGATGGTCTTCTTCCTTTCCACCGTGATCTACCGGCTTTACCGAGTTTTTGACTACCATGTTCAGAGTTACCAACGGCTCCGATGCATGCACGGCATTCCTTACGAAACCTGCGGACTTCACCGGACGGCAATTTCACAAGAACAAATTCATCATCCTTTGCCATTAACTGCGCTGATGCCCCGGCAGATCTGACCAGCTGGGCTCCCTTACCGATTTTCATTTCCACGTTATGAATAATCGTACCAAGGGGAATATTTACCATGGGCAAACAATTTCCCGGCTTAATGTCCACGTCCGCACCGGCCATAACGACATCACCAACGCTAATGTTACTTGGTGCCAGAATATATCGTTTTTCACCGTCGCTATAGGTTAACAGGGCTATATTTGCAGAACGATTGGGATCATATTCTATAGCTGCGACCGTTGCCGCAACTCCGGTTTTATCTCTTTTCCAATCAATAATTCTGTATTTACGCTTATGGCCGCCACCTTTATGTCGGGCAGTAATACGACCATAATTATTGCGGCCACCTTTTTTTATAATTGGGGCAAGTAGCGATTTTTCAGGTTTTTTTGTTGATAATTCAGGATTTTGCACAGATACCTGATGCCTTTTTCCCGGTGAAGTCGGTTTATGGGTCTTAAGTGCCATGATTATTCCCGTTAAAACTTATATCAATACAGGTTACTGTTAGCTGCAGTTCCTATTGTTTCAGGTTTACAGTTCATCAAGAAAGTTTATTTCACCCTCAGACAAATTTATATATGCCTTTTTCCAGTCTTTCGTCCGTCCCAGGGATTTTAGGCCCATTCTTTTTTGTTTACCGCGTACCATAGCCGTCTTCACCGAGGCGACCTTGACAGCAAACAATTTCTCAACTGCCTGTTTGATTTCAATTTTATTGGCCCTGGAATGTACCTTAAAGACCACCGTTCCCTGCAACTCCTGAAGGAGATTACTTTTTTCCGTCAGACAAGGACTCTTGATGACATCATGCAGAACCTTCATACCATTAACCTCTCTTCAAGTTTCTCCACGCAATCCCGGGTAAGCATCAACTTATTATATTTCAAGATATCAATGACATTCAAACCGGCAACTGATATTACTTTATAGCCGACGGCATTGCGCGCTGATTTATCCACAATGGTATCATTTACTGCGGTGACAACCAGGCAGTCTCCAAAGCCAAAATTATTCATCACCTTGACAAACTCTTTTGTTTTAATTGCAGGTAATGACAAGGAATCAACAACTACCATATTTCCCTCTCCATTACGGGCTGACAGGGCCATGCGCAGGGCAAGGCGCCGAACCTTTTTGGGTAGTTTATATCCGTAATCCCGGGTCTTTGGACCAAATGTCGTACCACCTCCGCGCCAGATCGGAGATGTTCTAGATCCGGAACGTGCACGCCCCGTACCCTTTTGTCGCCAGGGCTTGGCACCGCCGCCTCGAACCTGTCCCCGAGTCTTGGTGCAGGCATTACCTGATCGGCGGTTAGCACGCTGCATACAAACGACTTCATGCAATACGCCCTTTTTGACCTCTACATTAAAGAGAGCATCATTGAGCTCTATTTCTCCGACCTTTTCAGCGGAGCTGTTAACAACATCGCAAACTGCCATGTCTATCTCCTTCAACAGCAGATGAAAATCTATAAATGATTTTCTTGAAACAAATTTCCCTACCTGGTGAATGGTGCGAAAATGTTCCTCAAAGAACCAAATATCATCTATGCTTCCTTAGTAAAAATATGGAGCAATCCATTCTTTGCTCCCGGTACGGCCCCTTCAACCAAGAGGATATTCTCTTCGTCTCTAATATCGACTATTGTCAAATTTTTTTGTGTTACCAGATTGTTTCCCATCCGCCCAGGTAGTTTTTTACCCTTGATCACCCTGCCTGGATATGCAGAACAACCAATGGAACCAGGTGCTCTATGAAATCCGGAGCCATGAGAAGCCTTACCGCCTGCAAAACCATGCCGTTTCATGACGCCCTGAAAACCGCGCCCTTTGGCCTTACCGGCAATATCAATTTTATCTCCGACCCGCAGCAAATCATTTATCGTGATCTGCTGACCTAATTCAAAACCTTCAGGATCTGCTACACGAAACTCACGGATGTGATAAAATCCTTTGCCACCGGAACGTTTGAAATGCCCTGCTTCTGGTTTGTTGAGTCGCGTTTCTTTTTTCTCAAGAAAACCGACCTGAATGGCATTATAGCCTTCTTTATCAACGGTTTTCTTTTGCAATATAGTACAGGGACCAGCTTCTATCACAGTGACGGGAATTGACCGTCCGTGTTCATTATAAACACGAGTCATCCCCACCTTTCGTCCCAGAATTCCTTTTGTTTTCGGCATTTCTTTACCCGTAATTTTTCAATTACCGTTAAGACACCTGACACCTAAAAAAAACAGTGGTCAGGGCAACTTGATTTCCACGTCAACACCTGCAGATA
>JALSNT010000050.1 GCA_026986885.1 Desulfobulbaceae bacterium | reverse complement strand
GTACCGTCCTGGTAAATGTTTGGTTATTCAGCGGCGCGATAAAACGGAAGGCTTTATGAGGCATGTCCCATTTCTTTTCTCCTATATGGAAATGACGCCATTCACTCCACTCGCCGGTTGGCTTGCCCTTATAAATTATTCGTGCCCTGACACGCATATCCATGATGCCTGTTTTGCATTCGGGGTAATAAATAAATTCAATTACACTTTCCTGTTTGAGACTGGTCAGGATGTCGTTGCTGTAAGGCTTGTATGGTGTCTGCTGATTGTGAGGACGCCCTTCAATTACTACTTCGGCATCAAATGTATTTCCAAAAAATTTAACTGGGACGAGTGCCTTTACATTTACGCGGTAATTTGGGCCGTTATGTGTTGTAAACCACTGCTCTTCTTTGGGTGAGATAATGAACGGCGCGTTATGCGGATCAATATCACTTTTAACCTCAAATGCTACCTTGTCGCTCGCAACAGAGGTCGTCAGCGCAGTCATCATTTCTGCGTAAAAGGTATATTTTCCCGGCATCAGCCTTTGGAGGGTGCGTGTTGCACCGTGATGCGAAGTGCCATCGACAGTTGTTGTTAAAGGCATGGCAAGAATATTGCCGTTAATGTCCATCACTTGTTGACCCTCATCTGGAGCAATAACATAGGATATGACTGGATTGGCAGGTATTTTTACATCCGGAGGAAAGGCGGCTTGAAAATTAACTTTTGTTTTGAACGCCTTCGTCTCTGCCGGTCCAAGAGATTGGGCCAGGTTCCATGTGCATGTCTGTCCCTTTTCCAGTACGCACGGTGTCATATCTTTAGCCAGAATCTCGAGCTGCATCTGCCGTAAGCGGACTGGATTCATACTTGCCTTGATATCTGTAAACCATTTGTTTGCAAAATACGTTTTTAAGGTATTTGCAATGGCATCGGCATAATTCTCATGTTTTTTTGTAAGTTTAATATTGGATAATGTACATTTTTTCCCTTCTTCCGGGGCTAAAAATGGGTCATATTGGCCACAGTTAAATGTGCCGGACCCGTAATTAGGGCATGACACGGATAATGAGGAGCCGAATCTGTCCCATGTAGCTGAGCATTGAGTAACTAAATGAGTTGTTCCGACCCGAAAATCAATATCAAAGGTATAGGTCCGGCTTCCAGTGTGGCCCGCAAAAGGAGTATGGCCGGGATAGCTGTCTGTGCCAAGTATTGTTATCTCCGGCGGTTCCGGCACGGATCTGTCAAGCATAACTGCATATCCAGTGCTTGTCGTACAAAGAAGCATATTGACAACGATCAGGAAGGCTGCAACGGGAAGAGGAAAATAGTACTTCCGGATAGAAAGGAGGATTTGCTTTATCATATCAGTGAGTTTTCTGTGGTGATTTGATTGTACGGACTGGCCAATGGGTGAAATGTATATCCGTCTTTCCGGTAAGTTCATTATTAATCCCTCACATTAAAGAGTACCAGTTGAGCGTATTGTTTTTTGCCTGCAGGTCACCTTGAAAAATTGCCTTTTCGTCCGACCTTGACGTCTCCGGAAAACGAAAAATGTTCACATATGACTAATATGTTGATTTTTTTTTATTTTCCTGTTCCTTGCCCTCGAACGAAAAATCTACTTCTCAAGGAAACCTTGTATTTGATGGTGACTTATTTTACGGAAAAGGTTCATTTTTTGAAAATATTTTTTCCGATGTTAACAAGTAAAATAAACGCACAGGCATAGATAAAGCAGTTCCCATGCAGAGAATACCAACTCAACCCTGCCATACCTGGATGAACAGAAGCAAGGACAAAGGTCTGGCTGAAAAGATCGGATGGTGCTGTGATAACCTGTCCCAGATAGTCAATTATCAACGAGGGTCCTGTATTGGAACTGAGGATGACTGGTGTTCGGTTCTCTACTGCTCTCATAATGGA
Organism: Desulfobulbaceae bacterium; assembly: GCA_026986885.1. The sequence goes on along the minus strand of JALSNT010000050.1, from coordinate 3,261 downwards.
GGCCAGGTTATGCTGGCTGGAAGCTGCTGTAATGCCGAACCAGTTATCATTTGTCATGTGGGCGATAATTGATGCTCCCTGCCGGACATTATGACGAATCATGTCGGCGAAGAGATTTTCCCAGCAGATTACCGGGCTGACTCGTATCCCGTTTAGGATTGTGTATAGTATCGCTTTGTTGCCGGCGGTTACTTCATTAAACTTTGAAATAAACCACTCCGGCCAGTTGATGACCTCTTTGATCGGTAGATACTCACCAAAGGGAACAAGTTGTCTTTTATGATACAGAGGAAATTTTTTTCCAGAAGGAGAGACCAGGCAGGCAGAATTGTATGTATAATTATCAAGAAGATTTTGTTGAGCAGACGGTGAGTTATTCCTCTGGAATTTATCAAATTCGGAGAAACCGGCAATGATAAAACTTCCTGTTTGAGTAGAGAGTTTCTGGAGCCAGTGCAGGATGTCAGGCCTGTTACTCAAATTTTTTAAGGCGGTTTCCGGCCATACAATGAGCTCTGCCCCTTGTTTTGCGGCCCGATGCGTTAATTTCGCAAGTCGTTGTCTGCAATGCTCCCTGTTTTTTTGCTTGTTACGTTCACGGCGTAAGATAGCAGGCTGTATAGCGGCAACGGTTATAGATGGTCCTGCTGGTGATAGATGGGTTTGCATGAACCCGTAAAAGAATGTCAGAGAGCAGAGGAATATCGGTAGTGTCAATGATCGCAGAGAATGCCGCTGTAATGCCATGGCTATTGACAGGTTGACCATGATAATCAAAAAAGTAATGCCGTACCCTCCGGTGATGGAGGCGATTTGCAGCAGGGGCAGGAACGCATGCTGGCTTAAATCAAAAGTTGTCCAGGGACAGGATAAAAAACCGGCATGAGCTTTTATATAATCAAGAACAGGCCAGAGGGCAGGTATCAAAAAAGAGATAAAGCGGCAGTTGTTTTTGCGGCATGAACATAAAAAAGCCGACCAGACAGCTGGATATAACCCCAGATACATGGCAAGAGGTACACCGTGATACCAGTGAAATCCCGGTACCTGGAATATCCAGCCGCACAGCCCGTAGGCGGCAGCCAGGCCATACAACCAGCCAAGAAAAAAACCGGATAAAGGTGTGCGGCCCTGCAGGGCGAGAATCAAAGGCACCAGGACCAGCCATGCTGCCCAGCCAAGATCAAACGGCGGAAATATGGCCGTGACGAGAAGAGCGGAAAAGAGAACTCCAGCAATTGCCCAAGCTGGATTTTTTATTAAAATATTATTTTTCATCGCTCTCATATCTGATGAATTCGTAAAAAGTTCGAATTTGCCTATTTTGTCATTCCGGACTTGATCCGGAATCCAGTGATTTCAATACGTTCTGGATTCCGGCATTCGCCGGAAAGACGATTGTAGAGAGTTTTTACGAGATCATTATATTTCAACAGAAATTTTTTCTATGATGTAGTTCCGTTGTTTTGAGCAATGTACATGATTTGATTCGCCGGAATCCTGTGATATTTGCTGTCGTCGGTCAACAGGTTTGCCTCATTCATTTTTTTTGTCATGTTTTCCTGACCGATCTGTTACAGCCTGTCAAGCATCCGGGCTGCGAGTTTTTTTAATCGGTCAAGTGACGATCCTCCGGCCTTGACCTCGATCCTGGCCGGGGCCAGCAGTAGGGCGCTGTCCCCTTTTTTTATATACAGCTCAGCCACCAGGCCGCCGGGGATGTCATATTTCGGTTCCGGCAGGGTAACGGCCATGGCGGCCTCGTCGCCGAGTCCGGGGACATCGACGGCCCGGTAGCCCTTGCCCAGGTTTTCCATCATTGTATGGGCGGAAATACCGTCGTCTCTGTGTACGGAGACGATCAGGCCGGAGAGGCCGGATCGGTTGAGATAGTTGCAGGTGGTGTTGGGGCCGATGGTCTGTTTTTTCATGGTTTGCAAAGTCGGAAAGGCTGCGGAGACCACTTTCAGGGCAATGAGAGTGCAGGGGTCGATATCCGGCCTGGTGGCAGCCGGGACCATTTGGGGGAGGGCGCCGCAAAGTACAAAAAGCGGCGCCAGGAACAGGGCGGGTGTCTTCATCATGTTCTTCCTATTTTCATGGGTTATCAGTACGACAATTCGTTGTTGTCCTGTACCTGGGTGCGTGGCTTTTTCTAAAAGGTTCATTTTTTTATTGATTACCACCCAAACTCAGCAGGCTGGAAATCAGGGATAACATCGCTCTTGGAATGTATTTGCAATATATTGATTATATAACAAAAAACAGCCATCCGTTTTTACGTTCATTTACCGGCAAGCGATGGTATCCCTTGTTGCTGAGAATTGCTGGTAATCAGATTTTTTTTGATTTTTCATCATCAATGCAGCGGCACAGAGCGCCATGGTGCCTGGTTCACCGTAGTAGAACCGGAAGCCGGGGCGGATTCCCGCCTCCGGTATCCTCTTTTGCGTGCTGTGGCTCGCTCCCGTGCTGGTTCCACCGCTCCGCGGTGAACCGGATATCTCGGCGCTTACGCGGGTACGGCTATTTTGCAGCCAGGCAGGTAAAGAGGTGCCTGGTGGCCCGGCAGGAGGAAAAGGTATCGGTGTCGGGCTGCATGGCGGCGAGCAGGCCGGAGGCTTCGGCTGCGGCCATGGAGGTGCCGTTCATAAAACCGACCCGGCCGCCGGGCAGGGTGGCGAGGATATACTGGGCAGGCAGGATACAGTCGGCCTTGTCCGCAACCAGGTTGTTGGGAAATTTTCTGCCGTTTTCCAGTATGCCGGCCACACTGACCACCCGGGGATGGGAGGCGGGAAAGGCCAGGGCCGACCGTCTGGGATCATTACCTGCCGGGGCCAGCAGCAGGGCGCCGCTGTCGGCCACCTGATCCAGGGCCGCTGCCACCATGTTGTCCGGCGCGGTGGTGCCGATACTCATGTTGACTATATCAGCCTTTTCCGTTACGGCCCGGTCAAGGGCCCGGATAATGGAGGATGAGTAGCAGCGTCCCGCGGCCTTGTCTTTTTGTAACTGCTCACAGGCACGCAGGCCAAGTAATCGACTTTGCGGGGCAATGCCGGCCGTTCCCCTGCCGTCCTTTTCAGCGCCAATTATACCGGCCACCGCCGTGCCGTGGATCTCGCCCCGGTAGGGGGAATGATCGACAAAGTTTGCGTGCAGGGCCAGCTTGGCGGCAAGATCGTGGTGGCCTGTATCAATGCCGGTATCGATGACCGCCACCAGCCGTCCTTTGCCGGTGGGCAGGGTCTGCAGGTG
>JALSNT010000049.1 GCA_026986885.1 Desulfobulbaceae bacterium | reverse complement strand
CGAATATGTTCTGCTGTCCTGGACCGATATGGGGATGCAGGCCATGACCGATGCATCAAATCAGTGGCTGATGCTGCCGCCCGGGGTCAACCTGCATGCGCTGTTGATCAAAAGGGACGAATCTCCTGAAATCATCACCGATGGCGTTCGCATTACTTATGCCATTGATCCGGATTTCCGAGATCCGGCCGGACAAATAGACTTCTGGAAAAATTCCCAACAGCTTTTCGGAAAGAAATTGCGCAAAAACACTGGTATTACCGGTAACGGCTTAATAGGAATCATGCAAAGCGGCGATGACGATTTCCATGCCGACCTGCTGCCGGTTGTCCCGTATCCCACCACCGGAGGCTATATGCCCTACCCCTCGATGACGCTCACCGCAAGCGATGTGAAAGGTAAGGTATTAGCCAGGACAAAAGTGGTAGTTCCCACTGCCACGGAAATGGGCTGTAACAACTGTCATGGAGGTCTGTGGCGCGTTGACGGCCGGGCAGGCATATCGACAATCACCGCCGGTAATATCCTGAAGATACATGACCGACTCTCCGCAACCCACCTGAGTGCGCAGGCCGCATCCGGAAAACCCGTTCTCTGTCAGAAATGTCATGCGGACAGCAGGTTCGGTGAAAAAGGCAACGACAAAGTCCTGAACATGTCCGCTGCCATCCACGGCTTTCATGCCAACTTTCTTGCGCCCCAGGGGGCCGATGCCTGCACCGCCTGTCACCCGGCGGGTGAAAACGGTGCCACCCGCGGTTTTCGCGGCATACACCACAGCCTGGACCTGAACTGCACCAACTGCCACGGCTCCCTTGCCGACCATGCCCTCAGCCTCCTTAAAGCCGAGGAAAAAGCCGGTAAACAACGGGCAACAGTACTCATGCAGCACCTGCAACCGGAGATGGTGGCCAAGGCCGATGATGTCAAACCCCGCCGGCCGTGGATCAATGAACCGGACTGCCTCAACTGCCATAAGGACTTTGAGCAACCGGACGATGACACCACCTTTAACCAGTGGACCACCGGCGAAGACGAGCTGTTTAGAAACCGTACTGATGAGGCAGGTATTGTTCCCTGCAGCGCCTGCCACAACAGTATGCATGCCCTCTACCCGGCAGCCAACCCTTACGGGGAAAACCTGGATAACCGCCAGCCCATGCAATACCAGAAAAGCCCCCTGCCCATGGGATCAAACAAGGGCTGCGCCGTCTGTCATACAATGGTTCCGGATGAAGAGCTGCATCATCCCAACATGCTGCGCGCATTCCGCAACCAATAACAGTGGCGGGACGGACGCAGTCCCTGCAAGACTGCGTCCATCCCACCGATCTGTACACACTTAGCCAATGTTTTCTCTTGCCCTGCTCTGGATTTGCTGGTGCGCCCTGCACAGTCTGCTGATCACCGGCAGGGTCAACGAATGGATTCAAAAGAAAGGCGGTTTTCTCCAGGGCACTTATCGCATTTTTTACATTCTTTTTTCCATTGTTTCCCTGCCGCCCATCCTCTGGTACCAATATTCCCTGCCGCAAAAAGTTCTCTTCACCTGGCAGGGATGGTGGCAGATTCCGAGATTTATCCTGCTCCTGTATGCGGCCGTTCTCTTCTGGTACGGAAAAAAAAACTATGACATGAATTATTTCCTGGGAATCAGGCAATGGCGGGAATATCGGCGGGGAGGGCCACCTGAAAAAATTCCTTTTCATTGTTCCGGCATCCTGCAATATGTCCGCCATCCCTGGTACAGCGGCGGCCTGGCCCTGCTCTGGTCTGTCGGTCCTCTGACGAATACCTCCCTAATCGCAAACATCATCCTTTCCATCTACCTGATCATCGGTACGCTGCTTGAGGAACAGAAACTGCGTAGAGAACTGGGTGAAAAATATTGCCGCTACTGCCACATGGTTCCCATGTTTGTTCCATGGAAAGGCAAAGTTAAATTTTCTCAACAAAAGCCGTAATCAGCTCTCGCCCAACCATATCTCGCCATACTCGACTCACAGTAAACCAGCTTGCCGATACCGACAACCTTACTGGTTTCTTATCTATACCTGCCCCTGTGCGGAACATCTTGATTTTTTAGGATATTTAGAGTAAACATTCTTTATACCTGCATCTTCTACCCTTCTGTTGCCACCGATATGCCACACGCGCCACCGGCACATAGTAGAAATTTTATTCATCTTTTTTTCATCAGTTTCCGGCTCGGTGTTCCGGCCTGTTTCTTCCCTTACGCCCTGCCTCTTCTTCTTGTTAAATCTTCCCCCGTCTCAATAACGGCAGCGGCACAAATCGCCGTATTCACCTGTCTCTGTTGTTTTCTCCTCATACAGTTATTCCCACGGATTGATCCATATAACCTTCTCAAATTCAGCATATCCTATTCCCTCCAGGCAGGATTGCTGCTGCTTCTCTACGATGGCCTGCTGTACCTTCAGGAATACATGTCCCTGAACAACCAACAGTTTCTCGTCTCATTTTTCTTCTTCCTCCTTATCATTCCCTTCATTCTCATGTTATTGAGGAAACCGATACGCGCAATAGTCAATCATTGCGTACACACCGATGATTACGACTGCCAGACACTGCTCTGTAATTTCAGTGGCATAATTTCCTCATCTCTGTATCTTCCTCATCTCATTCATATCCTTATTTCCCAGCTGCCGAAAAAACTTTGTATCACCAGGACCGGCTTCATGATCGTTGAAGAAAAACGCAGCCGCCTGTATCCGGAAAATTTACGTTTTGGTTCACACCTCTGGCCGAAAAGCACCTTACTGGCGAAGCTGAATGAGGGCACACTTTCCTATTTCCATACGAAAACAAGCAGCGATGACCGAAAACTTTCTGAAGAACCGAAAGAAATACACAAAGCAGGTTTTTCCCTGGTCTATGGTTTGCAAGGAGGATCGCATCTGGGCGGCATGCTCCTGCCTGGACCAAAAAAACAACGGTACCCGCTACAGCCGCCGTGAGATCCAACTTTTCGCGACATTGGCAAATCAGGTCACCATTGCCATTGAAAATGCCCTCAACTATGAAACACTTTCCGCAAGTAACAGACAGTTGCAGGAGATGTATGACAAACTGGTGCAGGCGGAAAGAATGGCGGCCCTGGGCGAAATGGCCGCCATTCTTGCCCATGAACTCCGAAATCCGCTTGGTATAATCCGCAGTTCCGCCCAGTTTTTCCAGGGAAGTAAACGAAAGCCGGCAACGCAACAAGAAATACTGGGCTACATCTTTGACGAAGTCGACAACCTGAACCTGGTTATCAGCAATCTTCTCGGGCTTGCCCGGCACAAACCTCCACTATTTCGACGCATAGACCTGGCAGAAGAGGTGAAAGAATTTGTCGCAAAATGGGTACAATGCCCGGAACATAACAAAAAGGTGACCATCGAACTTTCGTTCTCCAATGATCTGCCGACAAATAGTTAGAGCCCATAACGACAGTATCAGCCTTATAAATAACCAGGACGGAGGGGCCACTATTATTATTCGTTTACCACTGCGACCGCTGGTCACCAGGGCCATGAACATAGGGTGGACAACGGGCTGAGGAAAAAGGAAAATGAGCAAACAGATATTAGTTATTGAAGATGAAGAACCTATGCGGGATCTGCTTGAACTTGTACTTACTGAAGAGGGGTATAATGTCAAAACGGCAAGTGACGGCCGGGAAGGCATGGTACTGTGGCAGCTTGTACGACCGGATATCGTCCTGACCGATTTAAAAATGCCGAGGGCCGACGGTCTTGAAGTCCTCGACTTTCGCAATCGCGGTTTTCAACAAGTGCCTCTCATTATCCTTACCGCTTTCGGTACCATACAAAGTGCGGTAACTGCTATCAAACATGGCGCTTTTGATTACCTGACCAAGCCCATTGATAATGATCATCTCATTACCGTAGTTAAACGGGCCTTGAAAAAAAGCACGACTCCCCGGGGAGTGTCGCAGATCAGTGACTTGCAGATGGACCGGATGATCGGCTCATCTCCAAGGATGAAAAAAGTGTATGAGGACATAAAGCTGGTCAGCTGCACAAAAATGTCTGTTCTGATCACCGGTGAATCGGGAACCGGTAAGGAACTGGTCGCCAGGGCCATACATACCCATTGCGGGCACCCGAACAGGCCCTTTATCCGGGTCAACTGTGCCGCCATCCCCCATGACCTGCTGGAAAGCGAATTATTCGGACATCGGCGCGGTGCATTTACCGGTGCGGTCAACGACCGGAAAGGGGCCTTTATGCAGGCGGACGGCGGCACCCTGTTTCTCGATGAGATAGGCGATCTCCCCCTGGAGCTGCAACCAAAATTACTCCATGCAGTGGAAGAAAAATCCATCAGGCCGGTGGGCGCAGCGCAAACCTGCACTGTAGATGTCCGTATAATTGCCGCAAGCAACCGGAACCTGGACGAGATGGTCCAGGAAGGCCTGTTCCGTGGCGATCTCTACTATAGATTGAACACCTTCCATTTCCCCTTACCGCCATTGAGGAAGCGGGGCAAGGATCTCATTGAGCTGATAAATTATTTTCTTGAAATGTTCGGTCGAGAGCAGAATAAAAGAGTAATGGCTGTTTCCGCCGAAGCCTTGAAACTACTCCATCGATATCCGTGGCCGGGCAATGTGCGCGAATTACGCAACGTCCTGGAACGTATTGTTCTCACATGTAAAAACGGCGCGATATCCACCCGGATGCTGCCGGAAAAGATACGGGCCCGGGAAAAAAAGACCGGAAGCACAACTAACAAACCTCTACCTCTTCCCGAACAGGAAAAACTGCTTATCCTGAACACCTTGAAAGAGGCGGGCTGGAACCAGTCGGAATCGGCGCGAAGATTGGGCATTACCCGCAATACTCTGCGTTATAGGATGAAAAAATATAATATCAAGCGTCAGCAAAAAGAGACAGGATCGACCTGGTAAAGAGGCCATAGTACGGCTTCAAATTTATCGAGGAACTAAATTGTTCCATTTATCGAATATGAACAGACGACAATTGCCGTTGCAGGGCCCTGTGCCCGTAACCATCCCTCATGGCAGGTTTTCCAGGTTGATCTATTTTTAAGACAAGAGCAAATCTTTGCATATTCCAGAGCATTCCGGCCATGGATTCCATTCGATTCCGGCCGGTGATTCCATTTCATTCCGGCCACGGATTCCATTCGATTCCGGCCAATA
>JALSNT010000048.1 GCA_026986885.1 Desulfobulbaceae bacterium | reverse complement strand
GTCGGGCAATATACAAAGGGTCTTCTCCGCTTTTCAGCATTCTCCGTAACCAGTAGGCCGCGCCATCGGGGTCGCTGTCACGCATGCTTTTATGCAGCGCTGATATGAGATTGTAATGTTCATCACCATTTTTGTCAAAACGCAGGCTCTGTTGTTGTGCTGCCTCCCGCAGGATATCCAGGGTGATTTCATGGCAATCATTTGTTTCGTCAATGAGCGCTGCCGCTGTTTCCAGGCAGTTCAATGCCCGTCGGCAATCACCATCGGCCGTTTGCGCAAGCGCCTCCAGGGCTTCTCTCTGTATGTGCAACCCAAGTTCGCCCAGGCCGTTTTGCTCATCTGTTAATGCCCTGGTGACAATACTTTTAATATCATCATTTGCCAGCGGCTGCAGGACCAGGAGCTGGGCCCTTGAAAGAAGAGGCGCCGTGATGTGAAATGACGGGTTTTCCGTGGTTGCCCCGATCAAGGTCAGCAGGCCGCTTTCAACATGGGGGAGGAAGGCATCCTGCTGGCCCTTGTTGAAACGGTGGATTTCATCGACAAAAAGAATGGTTGTCTTTTCATCTCCGGACCTCTTTTTTTCCGCTTCTGCAACAATGCGCCTTACCTCCTTAACTCCGGACAATACGGCGGAAAAAAAGATAAAATCCGCCGACAGGCAGTTGGCAAGAATGGTTGCCAGGGTGGTCTTCCCCGAGCCGGGCGGCCCCCAGAGGATAAGTGATGGTATGGAGCCGTTTTGGATAAATTTTTCCAGCAGGCGGCCCTCGCCGGTGAGATGGCTTTGTCCGACAAACCGGGCAAGGGTTGTCGGTCGCATTCGTTCGGCAAGGGGTGCATTTTTTTGGGCAGCGCGGATCTTCATGAATTTGTTTTTAGCTTTCTGCGAAGGGTTCAACTGTTTGCCTTGCCTCCTGTATGGTGGTAAGGTGTTAAAATAGGTAAGGAACAGAAATTAAATAACCTGAACATCTCGCACCTCATCTTCAGGCCATCTTTGACCGCTCTTCAATCACGAAATCCTCATCGTAGCCCTGCTACGTCTGCGGTTTCGTTCAATCAGATCGATCAAACCTGACCTAAAGCTGAGCGCGATATTGTCCACGTTATTTAATTTCTGTTCCTAAGAATCACACTTCCCCTGGACGGCATCATTTAGTTGCGATTTTTCGGGTTGTGTATGTCGGGATGATTTAATACTGTTTTCAGGCCCGTCCCTGCACCCTGCCGCCGGTCCATCCTCGTTTTGTCGTTCATCCGGCTGTGAGCAGGTTGTTGTCGCCTCTTACGAATTACTTACCCTTTGTATAATGCATTTCCATGGAAGAAAAAATTGAGATCGGAAGAACCTGTCCCGCCGATAAGGAGAAAATGCATAAATCAATCCTTTTGTTTGCGGATAAAAATAGCCTTTATGAAGAAATTGCGCAAATCCTTGCAGAGTATTCCCTTGTGCAGTGTACGACTTTGGCGGATGCCGTTTCTCTCTGCAGTAACCATGCCGTTTTTTTAGTTTTGTTGAGCGACGTTTCAGGTGTTGAGGACAGTTGCGCACTTTTTCACCAATTATCAATTAGATGCCCGATGATTTCCGGATTGTTACTGACCGGAACCCAGGAGAGCAGGCTGCTGCGACGGGCCCTGGACTGTGGCATCAGCGGTCTTGTCGAATTGCCGCTTAATGGTGAGCAGCTGAAATACCAGGTAACGAGAACCTGGGAGGAATCCTTTCTCCGCCGGGAAAATGAACGCCTTCACACCTTGCTCCCCCTTTATCGTCTTGGCGAACAATTTCTCGTGGCGAGTACGGTTGACGAGGTGGTTTCCATCCTGTTAGACAAGGTTGTCGAGCAGACCGGAGTGGAGCAGGTCTCGGTCATGCTTTTTCATCCTGAGGATAATTGTCTTCGTATTGCCGCCGCTCGGGGCATGGATAAACAGTTGGTCGACTCCATCTGTCTTAAACCAGGTGCTCAGATAGCCGGCTGGGTCTTTCAGCAGGGAAAGCCGGTGATACTCAATCGTGATTCCCAGGAAGAATCCATCTTTGCTCCCCTGCTGAAAAGAAAGGAAATTGCTTCGGCCATCTCCTTTCCCCTGATTGTGCGCGGTGCAATATTAGGCGTCCTCAATATCAGCAGAAGTGACAGGGAGCCATCTTTTTCAGAAGCTGACAATGAGATGCTGGGTATTATCTGTGGTCAGGCCGCTCTCGCCCTTGAAAATGTCCGTCTGTTAGAGACGACAAAGCGGACAACCAGGCTGCGCACCCTGTTTGAACAGTATGTATCACCTGAAGTTGCGGAAATTCTGATTGCAGGAGGTGAAGACATAATGGGCCTGGGTGAGATCAGGGAAGTTACCGTTCTTTTTGCTGATATACGCAATTTTACCAGCCTTGTGCAACACATGGAGCTCTCCGAACTCCGCCTGTTTTTAAACGAATTTTTTCGTCTTTTTACGGAGACTATTTTTCAGAACCGGGGTACGGTCGATAAGTTTATGGGGGACGCCGTACTTGCTGTTTTCGGTGCTCCGGTAGAGCTGGAAAACGCCGGGCTGTCCGCAGTCCGTACCGCTCTGCTTTTGCGGGATCGTTTTGAGGAACTGCGCAATCGCTGGGCCGGATACCTGAAAAAGTTTCAAAGCGTTGATATAGGTATAGCCGTAACCAGCGGCCGGATGTATATTGGCAATGTCGGTTCCAGCAGGCGTCTTGATTATACGGTGATCGGCACACCCGTCAATATCGCCCAACGCCTGGCAGCGGAATCTTCCCTTGGTCGTATTTATGTAACGGCATCAGTTCGGGAAATGGTCGGGGACAGGGTTATGATGCGGGAAGTCGGCAGACTTGCCCTGCGGGGGGTGGAAGAAAAGGTGCATGTCTTCAGCGTGTGATTTTCGTAAACGTTTCCATTATGCAGGTAATGCAGGCGAAACAGCATCTCGGTAAACGGTTACGGATTTTCCGCTGCCGGTGAGCGTATGGGATGTCCACCAGCTGCTGCGGGTTTTTTGCTGGACCTGCATGGCTTTTTTTAATTTTATCAACTGTTCGTCTTCCGGGTTGGAGAGAAATTCAATGCCCATTTTAAAGGCCCGGATTTGATCCTGGCGAAATAAATTCAACCAGACGGGATGGGCGGTAATGGTAAAGGTGGTGTTCTCCGGCGGTACATTGATGCTGAGTTGCAGGATACGTGCATCGTCTTCGCGGGTTGAATGAAAGACGTGATAGGAATCCTGCATGACCTGGCTCATGAGCAGGCAGGCGCCATGTGCGGAGATATCAATAATGCGGCCTGAAAAAGGTCCGGCAAGACGGGTTCCCGTAGATGCGTTTTTTGCATTGACCAGAATGGGAAGATAATCGGTTATACGTCTTGAACGTCTGAGTTCGGTGATCATCGTTTATTTAGGTAAAAGAATAAGTTCCTAAGTTGAGCGTTTCACTCCATCCGGAGTCTCGCTGCGCTCGCTTATCTGCAAATAAAAAAAGATAAATGATTATAAGTGGTTTCTCTTAAAAATGTTGCAGGTAAGCGCAGACTCCGGATGGGGTAAAACCCTACGGGATTTCCATTTCATCCCCAATCTGCAGGCCTTGTACTGTCCCATGTAGGCTTAACTACAATGAAACAGCACAAAACCTGCATATTGGGGCGAAATGAAAATCGCTCAATTCAGGAAGTTTAACGCATTTTCTGTTTAGCATATTTTGATAATTTCATAAATATAAAAGAATGATCCTGCCGGGCGAGGGAAAAATACATCAATCTATCGGCTGGCGGGATGAATGGAAAAAGACAGGTGTCAGGATGGAGTTAAATAATAATAGGCTGTTTCGACAGCAATGTTTCATAGATGGGAACTGGGTCGCCGCCGGTTCGGGCGAGACTTTGGATGTACATAACCCGGCCACCGGTGAGCTGGTCGGTACTGTGCCCTCTTGTGGGCGGGCGGAAACTGCCCGGGCAATTGATGCCGCTGATGCGGCCTGGCCTGCCTGGCGTGGTTTGACGGCCCATGAACGTTCCCGGATTATTCGTCGCTGGTTTGAGCTGATTGTCGCCCATCAGGACGACCTGGCCGTCATAATGACGGCCGAGCAGGGAAAACCACTGGCGGAATCACGGGGTGAAGTCCTGTATGGGGCGGCTTTTGTTGAATGGTTTGCCGAAGAGGCGAAAAGGGTCTATGGCGATATTGTGCCCATGGCCCAGTCGGGCAAGCGGATCCTTGTTATTAAACAGCCGGTTGGGGTATGTGCCGCCATTACTCCCTGGAATTTTCCCTCGGCAATGATTACCCGCAAGGCATCTCCCGCGCTGGCCGCCGGCTGTCCCGTGGTGATTAAACCGGCGGCGCAGACGCCGTTTTCCGCTCTGGCCCTCGCTGAGCTGGCGATAGAGGCCGGTATCCCGGCAGGTGTCTTTAACGTGTTGACCGGCCCTGCCCGGGAGATCGGGGCAGAGTTGACGGCCAATCCCATTGTTCGCAAACTCAGCTTCACCGGTTCCACCGCCGTTGGTAAGATGTTGATGCGTCAGTGTGCCGACACAGTGAAAAAAATTTCTCTGGAACTGGGTGGCCATGCCCCCTTTTTAGTGTTTGGAGATGCCGATCTTAATGCAGCCGTGGAGGGGGCCATTGCCTCCAAATATAGAAATGCCGGCCAGACCTGTGTCTGTGCCAATAGATTTCTTGTGCACCGGGATGTCTATGATGCCTTTGCCGACAAACTTATTGCCGGCGTACAAAGTCAATTGAAAGTTGGCAATGGTTTTGACGAGACCGTCAATCAGGGGCCGCTCATTGATCTTAATGCGATAATCAAAGTGGAAGAGCAGATTAAAGATGCCCTGGACAAGGGCGCCCGGATTGGTTGCGGCGGTAAACGAATCGGTGCAGCCGGATTCTTTTTTGAACCCACTATCCTGCTGGATGTAACCCCGGAAATGCGCATCGCCAGGGAAGAGACCTTCGGCCCGGTGGCACCGTTATTTTCATTTACCACCGACGAGGAGGCAGTGGCCCTGGCCAATGATACGCCGTATGGGCTTGCCTCCTATTTTTACAGTCGTGATATCGGCCGGGTCTGGCGAATTGCGGAACAGCTTGAGTATGGAATGGTCGGTATTAATACCGGGATTATGTCCTCCGAATCCGCTCCTTTCGGCGGCGTCAAGGAATCGGGGATCGGCAGGG
>JALSNT010000047.1 GCA_026986885.1 Desulfobulbaceae bacterium | reverse complement strand
CCAGAATTTTAATGCCGAAAGTGATGTCCCCGGCAAAGACGGGATAGCCCTTCTCAATGAGCTCGTAAAGCTGAATCAGGGTGGAAACTGCCAGCTTTACACTGTGTTCGGGTCCGCATACCTGTAAGTGGCTGCCACGAACGGATACCGTTACCCCGGCAGCTTGCTCAACCGTGCGTAAATTTTTGTTCAAGTCGCCGTACAACATCCGGACGACATTGTTGTCGTCAAAAGCCAGATCCTGTGCAGTGTGAGTATTAAGGGCAGAGGTTGTTTTCAAGGCTAAATTATTTTGCAGCGGGTTTTAATTCCCGATCAATCATCTTCTGCAGGCCGGGCAGGCTTCGGTTTCTAACTCTATGCCCGTTGATAAACAGGGTCGGGGTCCCTGTGACATCTGCTTTTTGGGCATCCATGATATCTTTGTACAGTTTTTGTCGGGTGGCAGGATCGGTCAGATCTTTTTTAAACTGTTCCATGTTCAGGCCGATTGATTTGGCATCGGCTTCAATGGTTTTCGGACTCAGTGGGTGTGAGTTGAACAGCGCGTCATGCATTTGCCAGAATTTACCCTGATTCTGGGCGGCAATGGCAGCAAGAGCTGCTTTTTGCGCCATGTTGTGCATGCGCAGCGGCAGATTTTTGAAAACGATTTTTAAATTTTTTGGATTTTTTTCGAGCACCTGCTCGAGCAGCGGCTGAAGCTTGCCGCAATAGGGTCATTGAAAATCCGAAAAAACCACCATGGTGACCGGTGCATTTTCATCACCTAAAAACGGAGCGCCGGTGATATCTATTTTCTGGGCGACACTGATATTAAGGGCAGTATAGGTTTTTCCCTGTTTACTGATAAGATACAGGGCCTCGCCCCGGGGTGCGATATCAATGCCGGTGACATCTTTGGCCACGGGGATTGCGCCGATTTTCTTTCCCTCGGGGGTAAAAATGTATACTTTGCTGTCGGCGCCTAAAACAAAGACTTTTTTGTTGTCAAGGGACTGGACAAAGTCCAGGGGGTTGGTCGGTAACTTCCAGGTATTTTTGACAGACCAGTCGATATTATCTGCAGGTGCATTTTGCGATGCGGCCTGCAGCGGCAGGGTGGACAACAACAGACAGGTAGCGGTTAAAAAAAAATTTTTCATATGATCGGTTTCCATGTGATGGGCAGGCACCCTTGATCTTGATCAACCTTGATGCAGTTAAGCTGTAAACGTTCACCAGTACCCCATCTTCGTCCGATCAGGCCTCCTCACATAGCGGGCTATAGACTCGTCGGCCTGCTTGAATGAATATGGGACACTGGTAAACGTTTACATTATGCAGGTAATGCAGGCGAAACAGCATCTCGGTGAACGGTTACGTTAAGCTCAAGCTTTTGATGGTCAGAAAAAACAAATGAGTGATAACATAGTAAAAATGCCGATCTACAGCCGTCCTGGAGAATGACGGGACTTTTTAAAAAATTCCATATCACCTCAATTAATGTGTCATTTAGTGGCGAATATAATGTTCCGTTCGTCTTTGCGCAAGTAACAAGGTAAAAAAATGGCTAAACCATCATGCCGTAGCGGCACAACAACCAATGAAACAGAGGAGATAAGGCTATCCGCCTGCAGTTATTTACACTGCAGGCGGAAATTAGACTATCATATGACCTCTGATCTCGCTCCTCTGTTACGGATAAAAAGAAACACCGCCAGACGCTTGGTGTTGATAGTAGTATTTGTACTGATCCGCCTCAGGGTGGATCCAACTCTTGCTCTTTGTCGGAAATGATTGATGTCCATTCTCTGCAGTTACGCCGGGTTGCAGTAAAATTCCTTATCAATTCAGGTTCCTGTATTATGGCTCTATGCCGGGCTTGACGAAACGCGCCAAACTGATTATCAGTTAGTGTTCAGCGCGAGAGTGGCGGAACTGGTAGACGCACTGGATTTAGGATCCAGCGCACCGAGTGCATGGGGGTTCAACTCCCCCCTCTCGCACCATGAATATAATGGAATACATCTCGGTCGGCAAAAGTATACACGGAGAGTTTTCCCTTGGAACTAACAGAAATTCCGGGAGGTCTTGGGGATCATTTTCGGGGTTGCTGTTGAGAATTGATAATAAAAAAGGATACTGTTTCTATGGACATCGTCGTTGAAAAAATAAGTGATCTGGGCAGAAAAGTGACTGTTACTCTCCCCGCAGATCAAGTCGGCAAGGAGATGGATAAGGCGTTTAACAAATTGAAAAAGGATGTCCGGATCAAGGGCTTTCGCCGGGGAAAAATTCCCCGTACCGTGCTGGAAAAGAATTATCGGCAGCAGGTTGAGGCCGAAGTGGGTGAACAGCTCGTGCAGGAAACCTATTTTGATGCCGTGGAAAAAGAAGGGTTGGATACGGTTGTCCATCCTGAAATAGTTGAGCATAATTTCCCGGAAGACGGCACTTTCTCCTATGTTGCCATGGTGGATGTTAAACCGGTCTTTGAGCTCACCGGCTATAAAGGATTGGAGATAGAAAAACCTTCCACCCGGGTGACGGAGGAAGAGGTTGATAAAAAAATAGAGGAACTGCGTCGCAGTCATGCAGTTTTAAAGACTGCGGACGCAGATCATGCCATAGAAAAGGATGATATGGTTGTTGTCGATTTTCAGGGGTTTCATAATGAAAAGCCAATGAAACAGGTACATAATACGGATTATTCCATTGATGTCGGTCAGGGACGGCTGGGTGAGGAATTTGAAAGCAAGCTACTTGGACTGAAAAAAGGGGCAAAGACTCTTTATGAAATTGATTTTCCGACGGACTATCCCAATCCTATCCTTGCCGGTAAGACCGTTGAGTTCAAGGTGGATGTCAAAGATGTAAAGGTGCGGATTAAGCCTGAACTTGACGATGAGTTTGCAAAAGATATTAATCCGGACCATGAAAGCCTGGATGATTTACGTGATGAAATTCGTAAGGAGCTGAAAGAGGAAAAGGAAAAAACCCTGGAAGGCGAAATTGACGATCGGATCATGGAAAAATTGATTGCGCTTCATCCCTTTGAGGTCCCCGAACGGTTGGTCATGTATGAAGTGCAGGAAATGGTCAAACAGACCGAGGAGAATCTCAAACGCGGCGGCATGACCCTGGAGTCGGCAGGTATCAAGCTTGAAGAACTTGTTGAGCAGAATAAGCCGATAGCTGAAAAACGGGTTCGTGGTGATTTTATCTTGAAAAAGGTGGCGGAGGTCGAAGAAATAAAACTTTCCGATGAGGATATCGAGCAGGGGTACCAGCGTATTGCCGATGAGTACAACATGGGTCTTGAAGAGGTAAAGAGCTATTTTAAACGCAGAGAAGAGATCCTTCCCTTTATTAATGAATTGCTCAATGAGAAACTGTTGACCTTTTTACGGGACAATGCATCGTATGTAGAGGTTTCTACCGATACGGAAGAAAACGAGAAGGAAGAAAAAGAGGAAAAATAAAGTAAAAAGAACGCCATCGAAGTGTTAGCTTTACTCTACCTGACCCGGATAAACCGGAAAATTTGAAATAAGAAACAGCAAATTCGAAACAATATCAAATAATCAGAGAAGAAATGATTAAAATGGTTCCAATGTTAGATACTAAGGGATTGTCCTTGTTTATGTCATTGCAACATTTGCATTTGGAATTTGTTTCGGATTTTGATATTTGGATTTCGAGTTTATTTCTGCCTCAAAAAACACGAAAATAATTGTTAAGATACTAAATTGAGTGATTTTCATTTTGGAGGTTGCAGATGCGTGAAACACTAAATTTAGGTATGTTCTCTTTGCACAGTGGAGCGTAGTCAATGAATTTAGTCCCCATGGTTGTAGAACAAAGTCCGCGCGGTGAGCGTGCCTTTGATATATATTCCCGCTTGCTCAAAGAGCGGATTATTTTTCTTGGATCACAGGTAAACGATGATGTTGCCAGTGTTATTATTGCCCAGTTGCTATTTCTTGAAGCAGATGAGCCGGATAAGGATATCACCTTTTATATTAACTCGCCCGGTGGTTCTGTAACCGCAGGACTGGCTATTTATGATACCATGCAGTATGTGCGTTGTGACGTCGCCACCCTGTGCATGGGCCAGGCGGCCTCCATGGGTGCGCTTTTGCTGACCGCCGGTGCGGCAGGTAAGAGATTTTCACTGCCCAATTCCAGGATTATGATTCATCAGCCCATGGGTGGCTTCCAGGGCCAGGCAACTGATATTGATATCCATGCCAGGGAAATTCTGCGGATGCGCAGTGATCTCAATAAAATTCTGGCCCATCATACCGGAAGAACTGTGAAGAAAATTCAGAACGATACCGAACGGGACAATTTTATGAGTGCAGAGGAGGCTAAAAAGTACGGTATCATAGATAAAGTGCTGATCCGGCGCCAGGATGTCAGCGGGGAGAAAAAATCGTGAGTGATGAAAGTCATGATGAACATTCCCTGGCCTGTTCCTGTTCCTTTTGCGGTAAGCATCAGGATGAGGTGAGCAAGCTCATCGCCGGGCCGAATGTATATATCTGTGATGAATGCATCAGCCTTTGTAATGAGATAGTTACGGAATCAATTGAAGAGAATGGAAATTCGGATGCCGTTGTCGGGTCACTTCTCAAACCAAAAGAGATAAACACCCATCTTGGTGAGTATGTAATCGGCCAGAAATATGCCAAACGTGTGTTGTCGGTAGCGGTGCATAATCATTATAAACGGATTGAATCCAGGCCGTCGGATACCGATGATGTAGAATTGCAGAAATCCAATATCATTCTCATCGGACCTACCGGCAGCGGCAAAACTCTGATGGCCCAGACCCTTGCCAGAATATTGAATGTTCCCTTTACCATTGCCGATGCGACCACACTCACCGAAGCCGGTTATGTCGGTGATGATGTGGAAAATATTCTTGTCAACCTTCTTCAGTCTGCTGATTATGATGTCGAACGGGCCCAGCGGGGCATTATCTATATCGATGAAATAGATAAAATCGCCCGTAAATCCGATTCGGCTTCATTGACCCGGGATGTGTCGGGAGAAGGTGTTCAGCAGGCCCTGCTCAAGATAATTGAAGGAACCATGGCCTCGGTACCGCCGAAGGGGGGAAGAAAGCATCCGCAACAGGATCTGGTGCGGATAGATACCACCAATATCCTCTTTATTGTCGGGGGCGCTTTTGTCGGTCTGGAGGCGGTGATCAAGCGGCGAACCGGCACCAAGGCTATCG
>JALSNT010000046.1 GCA_026986885.1 Desulfobulbaceae bacterium | reverse complement strand
G
Organism: Desulfobulbaceae bacterium; assembly: GCA_026986885.1. The sequence continues at coordinate 5,237 of JALSNT010000046.1, read as the reverse complement.
CCCGCTGTTCAATAAATGCCGCTGTCTGCGCCTGTTCCGTCAGCCCCAGGTTGAGCAGATTGCCCTTGAGTCCGTGCGCCGCCGCCCGCAATAGTTCACCATCCTCCGCCTCTAATGCCGCCAGCGCCCTATCAAGATGCTCGGACAGACTGCGTGCCGAGGTGACCAGTAACTGATCGACCTGCTCGCTTTGAAGATTGTAGGTGCGGCTCAGGTGGGTCCGTACCTGGGCGACAATCTCTTCTTTCGACCCGGCATCACCTTCACCCTCACTTGCAGGCTTGCGATCCCCGGAATCCTTCTCCACTGATACCGCTGTCCGGTCACCTGCAAATTTCTGCAGAACCGCCACCACCTGTTCCGGTTGAAAGGGTTTGGTCAAATATTCATCCATACCGGCCTCCAGACACCGGACCCGATCACTGTCCATGGCATGGGCGGTCAGGGCGATAATCGGGACATGGCCTCCACTGATCTGTTGCCTGAGCTGGGTGAGCAACAGCGCCGATAACCGGATATCCACCGGCCTGTCTTCTTCCACGGCCCGGATAACCCGGGTGGCCGTCACCCCGTCCATCTCCGGCATCTGCACATCCATCAGGATGACATCAAAAGAAAATTCACAGAGCAGATCCAGGGCCTGCAGACCATTTTCCGCCACCTGTACCTTTTGCCCGGTTGATTCCAGGATAATGGTGCCCAGTTCGCGGTTGGCCTCGTTATCCTCCACCAAAAGAACGGTAAGGCCGGCAACCCGGCTGGTAGTACAGATTGCATGCAACTGGCAGCATTGCTCCACATCTTCCCTGGTGCTGGTCGGCAAAATAATGGTAAACGAAAAGCTGCTTCCAATCCCCTCTCTGCTGCTCAGACTGATTTCTCCGCCCATCAGCTGCACCAACTGCCGGCAAATGGCCAGTCCCAGGCCGGTACCGCCGTAACGTCTGGAAATGGAGCTGTCCGCCTGCTGAAAGCTCCCAAAGAGATGACGTTGCTTTTCTTCCGGAATACCGATACCGGTGTCGGACACGTTGAACAGGAGCCTGGTTTGTTCTCCCGGCGTCAGAGTTCCGCACCGGGAAACATGAATAGATACCTCGCCCTGGTCGGTAAACTTGACAGCATTGCCGACCAGGTTGATGAGGATCTGGCCCAACCGGACACTATCACCGACAAAGGCCTCGGGCACCTCTTCATCCCTGTCGATGAGCAGCGTCAACCCCTTTTCCCTTGCCAGCCCGATCATGGTTGAATAGACATTGTCCAGCACTGTTTCCAGGAGAAACGGCTGCTCTTCCAGAATAAGCTGCCCTGCCTCGATTTTTGAAAGGTCAAGAATACCGTTGAGCAAGCCCAGCAGCATGGCGGATGAGGTTGCTATTCTGCCTACATACTTTTTCTGCAGGGGGTCCAGCTCGGTCTCCTGTACCAGCCTGGTCATACCGATAATAGCATTCATCGGCGTCCTGATCTCATGGCTCATGTTGGCCAGAAACTCGGATTTGGAACGGCTGGCCGCCTCGGCAAGTTTTTTTGCCTCCTCCAACTGGTTATGGTACTCGTGGACCGCCGTCATATCCTGAATAATCCACACCGCCCCTTTTTCATCAAGGGCCCCGGGATCAACCGCCTGCCCGGTCAGATGTATCCAGATTTCCTCACCTCTGCCGTTTCTGGTTTGAAATTCAACATCAACTATATTACCGGCACGTAGTTCAGGATAGTGGACAAGACCGAATTGTTCATACTCATCATCACCGGGAAAGATGATACGGGTATCCTTAAACAGCAGGTCATCAACGGGAATACCCATAATAGTTGCCGCCGCCTCGTTGAGCCCCATAATCTTTCGTCCCTTGACATAGGCAATTCCGGCGCCCGCATGGTCGACGATAAGCTCCAGCTCGGCGAGTTTATCCTGCAGTTGTGCCTCAATACTGACCTTTTCCGTGACGTCATTTTTTATGGCCACAAAATGAGTAATTTTGTCATCCTCATCACGAACCGGGGCGATCACCGCATCTTCCCAATAGAGGGATCCATCTTTCTTCTTATTGCAGAAGCGGCCGTGCCATACCTTACCGCTGCTGATGTCCTGCCACATCTTCCGGTAAAATTCCGGTTCCTGTCGATCACTCTTCAATAACCTGGGATTTTGTCCCAGGGCCTCTTCCTGAGTGTATCCCGAGACCTTGGTAAAGGCCGGGTTCACATACCTGATATTTCCGTCAATATCCGTAATCACAATGGAGCTGGCACTTTGTTCAACGGCCGCTTCAAGGAGTCTGATTTTTTCCAGATCTTTTATACGCTGCCTGAGATCAGTGATAAAGGCATAGCGAAAAAGCGGACTGCCCTCGTTATCACGCATCAAACTGGCCTCAATCAAGACAGGAATCATTGCGCCATCCGCCGCCCGCAGATGGACTTTTAACGAGGCCTGATCGTTGGCAAAAACACCATTACCGGAAAACAACCTGTCAACGTCCTCATGGATAAACAATTCCGTGGAGACTCTTCCAACAAGCTCTTCCCGGGTATATCCCAACATGGTACACAAGGTAGTGTTGACGGATTCAATACATACACCTCCAGGTTCCAGAATCCAGAATCCATCTCTATTTTTTTCCAGTACGGACTCAAACCTCTCTAACTGTAATATTTTTTGCCGTTTTTCAGAAGCGAGTTCTCTTTCCATGGCAGCTAAACGCCGCCTCTGCCGCTCGACGGCAACTAAAAAAACAGCTAAGGGAATAAGGGCGAGAAAAAATGCGGCGACCAGCAACAGCATGGTTCGCCCAAGAAGGGGCAGACCGGTAGTCAGGCGATTGCCGCAGACGGCGTGAAAGTAGTAGAGGGTCCCGGGAATTACCGGCTGGAGATACAGGGCATAGGTATTTTTTTCTAAGGAAACCCGTACAAATCTCTTTTGCAGAAGTTCTTCCCAGGTACCCGGCACAAAGCCGATATCCTGCAACAGCGAAAGGGGAAACTGTCTGTTTTCACGTAATTTTCCCGACTGCATGCAAGTTCTGTCCAACACCCATAGCCCTGGAATATCACCGGAGACAAGAACACCTGAACCCGAGACAAGACCATGATAGGGAAGATGGTCATCGTGCTGTTTTTCACCACTGCCCCCTGTGGTCAGGCCCGCCTTATCTAAAAGCTCCAGGGGATCAACCTTGACGACCACTACGCCGCCCTTTGCAGCACCGGTATCAATTCTTCTGGAGATATACAGGCCCAGGCGTTTCGAGGTCACGCCATAGGCAAAATAACTGCCGCTTCCCCTGGCGACCGCCTCGGTGAAATAGGGCCTGAACCCATAATTCTTCCCTTCAAAATGCCGATTACTCGATAGAACGCAGGTACCGTCCGCATCAAGAACAAAGCTGTCCACGATGGATTCAGCCTGCTGAATCTGTTTGAGATATATAAAAGCAGCCAGCTTCTGTCTCGGCAGGGCCTTGGCATCCAGACCGATAAACAACGGATTCTTCGCCAACAGTTCCGCCACATACCGCAACATATCAACCTCTCGCCGCAACAGGCGGCTATCGGCCTGGACCTTTTCCCTTTGCAGATGCGTCTCATACCGACGAAAATTAAAATAGGCAATGGACGAAACGACAAGGCCGATCACCACCAGTAACACTAAAAAAAAGAGTTCTCGCCTCCGTGATCTGAAGAGTGAATATCGTGTCATGATCTGCGCCGGTTCCCTGAAAAAGATGCCTCTTATTGCCGTGAAATGAGGAGCAAGACATCGCCTGCATCCTTTTTTCAGTATACTGGTCAATATCCAAAAAACAAAAAAATAATGCCGATGCTCCGGATTTTTTACAAAGACCTGCTATTTATTACCGGCGGGAAAAAAGGTCGGCAAAGTGGGGGCCGCTCAGCTGGGATCTCGGGCAACCAGACCGAGCAGTTGCAATAATCCTTCAAGAATGGTCATGGGATGGGGAGGGCAGCCGGGGACATAGAGATCCACCGGCAGAAGTTGTTCAATACCTGCATTGGTTTCGGGATGCTCCCTGAACAGGCCGCCGCTGATGGCACAGGCACCGGTGGCAATGACGATTTTCGGATCCGGCAGGGCCGCGTAGGTGGCCAGCAGGGCCTCTTTCATATTGCTGCTCACCGGACCGGTGACCAGGAGACCATCGGCATGGCGGGGCGAGGCAACAAACTGAATTCCGAACCGGCCCAGGTCATAGACAATGGTTCCCAGGACATTGGTATCGGCCTCGCAGGCATTACAACCACCTGCACTTACCTGCCGCAGTTTCAATGAGCGACGAAACATCCGGCGGCGCAGGTCATCAAGGCGGACATCAACCGGTGGCTCCATGGCCCTGATGACCAGTTCCTCACGCCTGCCGGCGGCAAGACGGAAATCCCTGCTCAGGGTAACGGCCCCTTGCGGACATTTTCGTACACATTCCCCGCAGAAAAGACAACGGCCCATATCCAGGGCAAGCCGTCCCGACGGCTCCCGCTCCAGGGCGGCAACCTGGCAACAGTCCAGACATAGCGTACAGTCCGTACCCCTGCAGTGCTTCTGGTTGAGTTCAGGCCTGCCCTGATAGCGGGCCGGCATTGCAGGCGCCGGGCCGTCCGGATATTTTATGGTATGGCTTCCCTGATGATAGCGGGCAAGCAGACTGTGGATCATTGCGGAACTCCTGAATACAGGCGAAAAATGGGCCTGATTTTCCTCAATTGCTGACTATTTTTATAGATCATGGCCGCAATACGACAGATTAAAACTCTTGTTACAGATGGGAAAATCCATAATCCCCTCTCCGCGTACGGCCAGGGCCAATCCCGGCCAGTTATGGAAAGAGGGATCCACCACCTTATACGTCCGGATTTCACCCTCGGCCCCGGTCACCGCCACATGACAGATAGATCCCCGCCAACCCTCCACCAGGGAAACAATACACTGGTCTGCGGCCGGCCTGCCTGGCGTTATCTGCTCTTCCCGGACCGGGAGATCCTGCAGCCGGGCAAGAATAAAGGCAACGGATCGTTTAATTTCCAGCCAGCGAACCAGGGCACGACCATAGACATCGCCGGTAAACCAGACCGAGACAGGCAGATGATGGTGACGATAGCTGCCGATGGGAAAATCAACCCGGTTATCCATTTCTTTTCCACAGGCCCTGGCGGCGGGGCCGACCAACCCAAGGTCCTTTGCCTGTTTACGGCTGATGGTTCCGATTTCCTCG
>JALSNT010000045.1 GCA_026986885.1 Desulfobulbaceae bacterium | reverse complement strand
TTGCCAACAACGGTTCAACCCTGATTGAACATACCATAACTGCGGGTGCCGATGTCCTGGGCCTTGACTGGCGCATCAATATCAAAGATGCCATAGCCCGGGTGGGCAGACATGCGGTGCAGGGCAACCTGGACCCCATTGCCCTGTTTCTGCCGGAGCCGGAACTTAAAAAACGTATTCGACAACTCCTTGACGATGCCCGCACGGCAAAGGGCCATATTTTTAACCTCGGCCATGGTATTGTTCCGCAAACTTCTCCCGACCAGGTAAAAATTGCCGTGGATTACGTTCATGAGTACAGCGCCTCCTTGTGAAACAAACATGGTTGTTCCTGATATTGCTGCCTGCGTCCATCTGATGGATGAATACGGGATGCTCAATAATATCCGCCACCATTCCCTTGTCGTTGCCCGGGTAGCCGATGCCCTGGTAACCGGCCTGGAAGATGAGGTAAAACCCGGCTCCATGATAAACAGAAAACTGACGATTGCCGGTTCATTGCTCCATGACATTGCCAAGACTCCGTGTCTGAATGGCAAATGCGATCATGCTGCAAAAGGAGCCGAAATTTGTCGCCGCCACGGTTATGAAGATATTGCCGGCATTGTCGCCGAACATGTAATCCTCAGGAAATATGATCCCGGCAGATATAAAAACGGCCTGTTCACCGCCGGAGAAATCGTCTATTATGCCGACAAACGGGTACGGCACGCCGCTGTCGTTACTCTGGAAGAAAGACTGGACTATATCCTGAAACATTACGGCAACAATGATCCGCACCGGCATGCGCTTATCCGGGAAAATTTTGAACAATGCCGATATATTGAAAAATACCTGTTTGCCGTCCTCCCCTTCAATCCGGACCAGCTGGAAAAACGTGTCCGCTCGCCGCAGCCGTCCATTGCCCGTGAGTATGATCCATGGTCGTAGATCAAAAAGAAAAAGAAGAAAAAATACCCTTTGACTGGCATGAAGACTATCCGGCGGCAGTCACGGTCTGCGACCGGGAGGGCATTATTATCGCCATGAATAAAAAATCATTGGAATTATTTGAAAAACGGGGCGGAGGCAACCTTATCGGCACCAGCCTGTTTGCCTGTCATCCGCAATCCGCCAACAAAATCATCCGTAAACAATTGCAAACGCAACAGGCCAACGTCTACATCACCGAGAGAAAATCAGGCCGCAGACTCATTCAACAGGTCCCCTGGTACCGGGATGGAATTTTTGCCGGAATTATTGAGACCGTCAGTCCGCTCGCCGGTGAAATCGTCATCAAACAAAGAAAATAATCCCCATGCAGGTTCTTTTCTTAGGGGTCGGTGAGGCCTGTGACAGCCGCCACGGTAACTGCTCCGTTCTGGTACGTACCGGCGACATGTCCCTGTTGCTGGACTGTGGTTTTTCCGTACCGCACCGTTTTTTTCGTCATTGCGATGATCCTGATTGCCTGGATACCGTCTGGATTTCCCATTTTCACGGCGATCATTTTTTCGGCCTGCCCTTGCTGCTCCTTCGTTTCTGGGAAATGGGCAGAACCAGGCCCCTGCAGTTTATCGGGCAGAAAAGGTTACGGGACATAACACTGACCACCCTGGAGCTTGCCTATCCCGGATTTGCAAAAAAGTTGAGCTTTCCGCTCCACTTTCATACTATCATTCCCGGCATCCCGTTCGCTTCAGGCGGCCTGCACCTCCAGGCCGCCCAAACCGATCACTCACAAAAGAATTTTGGTCTCCTGGTTGATGACGGCAGACACCGACTCTATTACAGCGGCGACGGCAGACCCACGCACGAGAGTAGAAAACTGATGCACGGCTGTGACCTCGTCCTGCATGAGGCATTCATGCTGCAGAACAAGATAGCCGGTCACGGCTCGGTGACCGGCTGCCTGCAACTTCTGAACGAAGAAAATATCAAACAACTGGCCCTGCTCCATATTGAACGAAAAACCAGACAACAGGAAAACAACCGGCTGCAGGATCTCGTTGCGGAACATGCCGGACTGCTCCTTCCCGACGAAGATGACCTCGTTAAGCTGAGCTGAGACTCGGCACAATCTGTCTTTTTTATGATTTTTTGTATTTTTCTAAAGCCGGTTTCACCCGCAACCCAATAGAACAATGGACATCGAATTTCGAACTGCAGTGTGCCCTGAAATGTTCGCTCTCGTCACACCGCTCTGCGGTGTGACGCAATCTGTGGCGCTCTGCGCCTGTTGTCCGTATGGAATAAACAATGTTGATTACCATTAAAGAAAGCAGACAAAGGTAATGGTTGCTGTTTGTCCGCTTTCGTTCCACTCAAGCAGACCTACAATGTTCATTTTCTTGTTTTTTATGACAGAAAATGAGGAGTAAGGCACTAAATTGAGCGTTTCAATCATCGGCAATTCAGACAACAAAGAATCTTAATCAATGGGAAACAACTACTATGAAGATCGCCTTTCACGGAGCAGATAAAGGAGTTACCGGCTCCTGCCATTTTATTCAATGCAGAGACAGCAAAATACTCATCGACTGCGGCATGTACCAGGGCCGCAGAGAACTTGAAGAGGAAAACAGCAATCACTTCGGGTTTGATCCCGCCGATATCGACTTTCTTCTGCTGACGCATGCCCACCTGGATCACTGCGGCCGTATCCCCCTGCTGGTAAGAAGAGGCTTTCGCGGAAAAATTCTCTGCACTTCCGCTACCAGGGAACTGGCAAAACTGGTCATGCTCGATTCCGCCCGCATCCAGGAGGAGGAAGCTGAATATAAAACCAGAAAGGCCAGGAAAAAAGATGCGGACTGTGAACCCGTTAAACCGCTCTATGATACTCTTGATGCATTAAACTGCCTTGACTACTTCGTTGATGCCGGGTCCTGTCTCCATCCGAAAGAACTCGCTCCGGGCATCCGCTTTACCTTTTACAATGCAGGCCATATCTTAGGCTCGGCATCTATCCTCCTTGAACTTGAGGAAAACCACAGCCACAAACGGATATTGTTTTCCGGCGACCTCGGTTATGGCGGCCGCGCCATTCTCCGCGATCCTGACATCCCGCCCAAGGTCGATATCGTGGTCATGGAGACCACTTACGGCGACCGGTTGCACAAGCAACTGGAACCATCCATTGAAGAATTATACACGGCCATAAATGATACCAGAAAACGTGGCGGTAATGTCCTGATACCCAGTTTTGCTCTTGAACGCAGCCAGGAAATTCTCTATTACCTGCGTGAGGGAGTTGACCACGGCAGGATTCCACCTCAAACCCAAGTCTTCCTCGACTCACCGATGGCCATTTCCGCCACTAAAATTTTCCAGCATCATCCCGAATGTTTTGACACTGAAACCTGGGCTGTTTTTCAGGGCGGCAAGGATCCATTTGAACTGCCGGGACTTCAATATACAAGGGATACGGCTGCATCCATTGCTCTGAAGCCAATGAAAAAAGCCGTCATCATTGCCGGCTCCGGCATGGCCACCGGCGGTCGCATCCGCCATCACCTTCGCCACAACCTCTGGCGCCGGGAAGCGGCCGTTATTTTTGTCGGTTATGCCGCCCAGGGAACACTGGCCAGACAGATCATCGACGGTGCCGAAAAAGTGCGCATCTTCAGAGAAGAAATCGATGTTCGGGCCAGGATATACACCATCGGCGGTTTTTCCGCCCATGGCGACCAGAAAGTTCTCCTGAACTGGCACGCCAACACCAAAGCCGGGCGTACTTTTCTGGTCCACGGTGAAGAAAAGGCCATGAACACCTTTGCCGGTCTCCTGTCTGACACCCGCGTGGAGATGCCGTCACTGCATCAGGAGTTTGATATAGGGTGACCCCTTAAAAAACCTATAGAGAACCGTTCGAAAACATTGAATATGCCGATGAGACCTGATAATAACAGTGGTCGCAGGTCTGCTTGAGTACAGCGAAAGCGGGCAGGAGTTTTCCGTCATCAATGTCCGGTTTCGCAAGGCTCAACCAAACCTGCACTATTTACACCTAAGGCGGAATGCCCGAACCTGACATAACTACGAATATCGAATTTTAAACCGCAGAAGCAGGAGCGTGTTCCTGCAACATGCCTTAAAAATTTCTTGTTTTTTATGACAGGAACTGAAGAGTAAGAGGAACTAAAAAGATTTTTGATTACCATCATTGTTCAGCAAAAAGGGATAACATCGCTAAAGCCGAAACAACAGATTGCCTGTTGCTTTATTTAAGTCTGAATTCATGTCACTACATTTCCCCGGAAAGAGCGTTGGTATCCCTAATTTCAGCCTGACTGAGTTTCAGTGGTAATCAGAAAAAGATTTTATCGGTCTTTTCTACCATGCAAAATGCAATAACCATACTCATTTTTCTCCTGATTTCGGCCATGGGGACTACCTTGTCCCGGGGCGCCGAACAAATATCGAAATACCCGCAGAAATGGGACGTTATCCAGGCGGTTCATTACGCGTTGAAAAATAATCCTGACGCCTCCATCGCCCTGCACCGAATCAAGGCTGCCGCTGCAGCCATTTCCCAGGCCGAAGCTGCCTTTTACCCGCAGCTTAATTTAGGCGCCCGGTACGGCAGCACCAACAATCCTATATTTTCCTTCGGCAACATCCTCAATCAGGGAACTTTCTCAAATGATATAAATTTTAACGATCCAGGGAGAACGGATAACCTCCGGCTGGCAGCTACCCTGAACTATCGTCTCTATAACGGCGGCAGAGATCAGGCCGGGCTTAAGGCCGCCAGGGCAAGAAACGAGGCCCAAAAGTATCAGCGGCAGGCGGTCCTCGCCACTCTTGCCGATGAAGTCGTACGCAGCTTTTATACGATTGTCCAGGCACGTGAAATCGTCGCTGCCCGTAAGTCTGCAGTTACCGCTATTTCAGCGTCGCTGGCAGTGGCCAAAGCCCGATATGCGGCAGGCGATTTATTAAAAGCCAACCTGCTTGATATTGAGGTTCAGCAGTCAGCGGCCAATGAACATCTTATCCAGGCCAACCACGGCTATGACCTTGCCAAACGTGCCTTTCTTAACCTGCTTGGTATCCGCCTTGCCGATGTTGAGCTTGATATTGCAGAGCAGTGTCCCCAACAGATCCCCATAAAGCCTGACGGCCGCAATCGACCTGAACTGCGGAAAATGGATGCTGTAATTCGTGCTGCCACGGAAAAAATAAACCAGGCAAAAGGTGGCTATCTGCCCACAGCCGACCTCTTTGGCAGCTATCAGGTGGACAAGGGATTTGTCGATGAATCGGGCAGTGGCAACTCCTGGACAGCCGGAGTGCGCATGAATTACAATCTGTAC
>JALSNT010000044.1 GCA_026986885.1 Desulfobulbaceae bacterium | reverse complement strand
CTGTAAATACTTCCACTGCTGACGCCAAGACAATTGCGGGCAAACTGCAGTTCTCTGTCAAAAGAAAAGGTCACTGTCCCGTATGAAGATTCCCTCAGCATGCAGGGTGACCTCTCGGGCTTGATCTTAACCTGCATCCTGGTTGCAATGACAGGCCGGGATTTTGGACTTACCGATGCCGCATTCTGATTATTGGTAACTGCGGGTACATTCATAGCCACCATTTTTGCGGTCCGGCCCTGGTTTACCGGATGTTTTATCAGCACATGATTCTTGTATTTTTTCTCAAGGATGGCGGCCGAAAGAATTAGCAGCACCAACAACGCAAAAACTTTCCAGATACCTGCTCGATTCCAGGGGGAATCAACCGCCGAAGAATGCCGACCACGACGGTCTCCCGAAATGGATATTTTTCCTTCCTGGAAATGTTTATAAACGACCTGGTCTCCTTGAAGATCTTTTTCAAGCGCCCGCGCCAACTTTGAAGTCTTTCCATGTGCCTTCATTGTCTTCTTATCGGTCCTTGTTCATTATCATCCTCAATTGAACATCCATTCTTCCTTGAGGGTAGCACAGGTTTGATAAAAAAAGCAAAGATCAAATATCCATTGGCAACGCGCAACAGAGACGCGAATGACGAGCAGAAACTCTACTCCATAAAAGTATACTTTTTTCTGATTACCACTAAAACTCAGCCAGGCTGAAATTAGGGATACCATCGCTTTTTCCGGTGCAATGAAGCAACATGAATTCAGACTTAAACAAAGCAACAGGCAATCTGTTGTTTCGGCTTTAGCGATGTTATCCCTTTTTGCTGAACAATGATGATAATCAAATACTTTTTTGTCCCCGGAAAAAACAGCCGCCTACCGGGGCAGAAACCACGTTACTTAAATGCTGTGGAAATATCCGCAACGGGTTGCTTTGCATCCAGTTCAATAACACGAATTTTGCTGCCGGCTGCTGTTAGCGCCTTGCCGACGTCGATACTGCGAATGGATTGATCCTTATACGTCCGGACTGAATATGTTATGTTCTTCAAGTCGACAGCGGAAGTCCACTGGGTATAATCATAATGGATTGTATTGTTGTGCTTTTCCCGGATAACTCCAAAGGGAATATCAAAGGCATTCATTACATGGAAAACCTGCAGCACTGTGGCCCCGGCAGTCGCCTCCTGCACAGCGGACTGCGAAAAAGCGACAGCCCTGATAAAGCGGGACGGAGGCGTGTAATCTCCCGGCAGGCCAACCATACCCGATCCCTGACCAAAATGCGGGATTATTGCACCATGCAGGTCAATCATGGGTACATTGGTTGCGGACAAATTGACATAGTTACTTAAATTGATCATGTGCCAGTCAAAGGTTGGCGAGTTGGTCAGTACACCAAGCGGGTTATCAAAAATCTTTAAGGTGCGGTCGGTGGGCTCAATCACCACCGACGCTCCACTGCTGTCCGTCACCAGAAAGTGGCCGGGAAAACTGCTCCCGCCAATTTCCTTTATATGATGCTGCACCAGTATAACCTTGTTAAAATTTGCCTTGACCTCTGCAACTGTTGCAAAGTCAGCAAGCAACCAGGCAACATAATCCTCAGGAGCCATGGATTTCGCTGCATCCTCAGGTTTTCCTTCCGGATAATCAGCATAGCCGGGGAGGTAAAGCGCCCCTACGTACAACCCTTTTTCGTTGACCCCGTCCACAATCATATGTTTTTGGAGAAAATTAAGTCCAACCATCCCGTATTTCGTTGTGTATTGTATCCCCTGTGATTTCTCCGGCAGCGAGCTTGCCAGCTTTGTCCCGGCCGGCACTATCACCCCATCGGATTGAACGTCCATGCCAAATTCCATTGTGCGCCCAACCACAACGCCTCCGTCCTTTGCCCTCAGATGAAGGGCCGTGCAGGCGTCAGCGGCAGGTTGGTTCATAAGCAGCGTGGCGCAGACAACGCTTACCATGAGTGTTTTCATACCAGATGTTATTCTCATCAATTCCCCCTTTTTTGTTTTATAATCATTTTGTTTTGCTGTGTTATCACGGCACCTGCTTCCCACAAAAAATATTTACGGCTTCGGCTGTATTGGCAAATCCATATTTTTCAGCAAGCAACCAGGGACGCTCACAGTTTTTTGTTCGTGCACACCAGCGGTACCCTGCCGAGCCGATACAGCCGTGGGTATCACGATCGCCGCCCACATATTTAGCCTTATTAAGGATCATTCGTCCCCGATACACCACGCCGGTTACCGGAATATCTTTTATTTTCTCAGGAGCAATTGCAAATGGGTTTTGCTCAAGAATGGTAAAAGTCGCCTGTTTGCCCACCTTGATTGAACCGATTTCATTTTCCATTTCAAAGGTACGGGCAGCGGTAATCGTAATACCTTTCATGGCATCATAGACAGAGATCTTCTCATCCGGCCGCATCACCTTTCCGCTTGCAACAATTCTGTTGACCGCCACCCAGGCCAACAGAAGCGGCTCTGCCGGGGCCATGGCAAAATCGGAATGCAGGGAAACCGGCACCCCCCTCCTGGTAAATTCTTTCAGGGAAACCATGGCGGCAGCTCTTTCAGGACCGAGTCCGATTTCGCTGTATTTATCAGCCAGAGCCCAAAGGTAATAGGGGTTGGCGGAAATTTCCACTCCCAGGTCTGCGGCTCTCTGGGCCTGGGCGGCATCGAATAACCCTACATGATGAAAGGTTGTACGGTGATCTTGGCGTGGATTTCGTTTCATGGCTGCTTCAACAAAGTCCAGGTATTTTTCAAAGGCCAGGTCACCGGTGATGTGAATATGGATTTTATATCCCTTATCCCACCAGTAGTTAAATATATCCTGGGCCGGCTTAAGGGGAATGATCCATTCAGATTTACAGTCCGGGCAATTATAAAATGGTTTTCGCAGCTGCAGGGCCAGCGAATAGATAGCCCCGTCGGCAAAGGTTTTATACTGCCTGGGCAGGAATTTTATATAGTCGGTATTGTATCTGGCAGGTAACGCATCGATGTGTTTGGCATATTCATCATTACTCACCTTCTTGACAAACTGCTCCGGAAAGCCGGAGATCAGGTAGATTGTATAGGCTCCGGCTTTTTCCGTCCCTTCTTTTAAAATCGCATATTCATCTGCAAAAGTACCGATCGGAAAACCCGGTTCCATCATAGCCGTCAAACCGTTTTGCAGCATCGTTGCTGAAATTCGGTCCATACCACGCTTAAGCATCTGACGATCAGCAAAAAACGGCGCAAGCTTCGTACCCTTGATCATCTGATAGGCCCGTTCCCAGAAGTGAAGATTCCCCCAGTCAGCCTGTTCATCATCTTCTTTGGAGAGATCGCCTTTTTTTACGCCATATTTTGCGGCACAGGCCGTATTGATATAGATCTCGTGTGTTGAACGCTGCCAGATAATTGTCGGAACTTTTCCGGTTACCCTGTCTAAATCATGCAGGGTTAACCTGCCATGCCATGCCTTATGGTAACCCCATATTAAAACGGTTTTGGATTTATCATCTTTGCCATCGATAATCGCTTTAACTGCTTTGAGGTAATTCTCATGCCCTTGCACGGCCGGATAGGTTTTATGCGACATTCTCCATTCGTGCGGTGCAACAATGTCATTGGCCAGCAAAATCGCTCCAATCCCGACAGGATGGGCATGGGGTTCAATAAATCCCGGCAGCATGGTCCTGCCCTGTAAATCCACTTTCAGGGTCTTGCCGGCAAAATTATTGTTTGCCCCTGATTTTGGCCCGGCGTAGATAATTTTCCCGTTCCTCTCAATGACAGCCTCCACATATTGCGGGTTATCACCCTCCATGGTGATGATAGTACCGCCGAAATATATGGTCTGAACTCCACTTTCCGCCTTGACCTCACCCGGAGAGACAGACAAGAAGATCATAATTGCCATGATAATCAGCATCATTGATTTTAACATTGTCCTCTCCATTATTTGCCGGCAAAGGGATTATTGATAATGAAATTTACCTGCAGCATGATGGTTGATTCCCTTCCTATATCATCAGGAGCAATAACGGAATACTGATATTCAGCCATAAGCATGACCGGCATGGGACCGATCTTGACCATCTTGCCGATACCAAGACCAACAGGCAAGGTCAGACGATTACCGCTGTCAGCCTCCCAGTCTATGGTGATATTGGGGCTGGCCCTTATCTGCCAGGCATCTGGAAGGTGACGGATAACAAAATATTGAATATTAGTGTGGTTCAGATTCCGATCATGGGCGGAACGTATCAGAGGATTGTCATCCGAGGCTCCGTCATCGGCGACTCCCCACCAGTGCTGCAGGTGCGTACCGACATTCCAGTTCCTGCTGCTCCACAGGGCCAGGGCCGTAGGTCCTGCCTGATACTGATGGGAGGCGAGCAAATCGTTACTTGCTGTCGGGAAGATAAAGGTTGTGCCAAGGCCCCATGACCAGCCGGTGTTCCTGGCAATGCCGATGCCCACCGGCAGAACAATATCGCCGAGATCAGTGGACCGCTCACGTCCTGTTCCCACCGGATTTGCAGGTGTGCCGCCAGTGATGCCGATCGCGCTTGGGCCTTCAATGACGGGGATGACCGGCCGGGCAAAGGCGGTATATTTTTCGCCTGCGGGAACGGGCAGAACCGGTTGCAAGAGCCAGGTGTTGAGGTGCTCACTACCATCAACCAGGTCACCGGTCACCTTTGCATAGGTGTACTGAAATGAAAGGTTCCAGATTTGTGCCAGAGGATTAGCCAGCTCCTTACTCAGCTCTTCCATATTTTGTGTTCCGGTTCCGGCAGCAACCAGGTCACAGCAGAAAAGCATAGTAAAAAAAACAGCTACGGTTAAAAGCCGTTGCACCATACAGCACCTCATTTTTTGATTTTTCGAATAATCAGGAAACGATTCCATACCGTCGGCGGCAATGCAGAAAAAGAATTGCTACTACAAAAAAAGATACGGCAAGCAACAGAAAACCAGGGAGTCATCAATGCTCTGACACGTTGCCGTCACAACACATCATAGAGGCAACTCTATCGTCGATCAATAATGGATCGACCGGACCAGCTGTATTTTAAAAAAAATCAGAACATGAGGAAAAAAACATTAACCGCTGGAAGTTATGCTATTTTTTCCTTTTTTAAGCAAGAAGAATTTTGCAGGAATGACAAAGAGTACCTGGCGGCAGGTTGGCGACTGGAGGAAAAAATGGTTTTTTTCGTTGAGTACCAATGATCTACAGAGAAAACACGCAAAACTCTCTAAGAAAGAAGGTTGGCCATAGATATCGGATTGTCCCATTCCGGAAAGAACCGGCTGACAAAAAA
>JALSNT010000043.1 GCA_026986885.1 Desulfobulbaceae bacterium | reverse complement strand
TTTGGGAGATAATATGATATATGTATCCTGAACCGGATAAACCGGAAAATTCGAAATAAGAAATACCACATTAGAAACAATATCAAATAACCATAGATCAAAATGGTTCCAACGCTCGATCCTGTAGGTTGCCCTTGTTTGTGTCATTGAACCATTTTTTTTCTGAGCAAAAAAATATAATTTTTGAATCATGCTATTAGTAATAAAGAATGATTCTGTAAGTAAGTATGCTAATTATAACATGACGAAATTAAATAATAAATCTATAATTAGTATACTTTTTAGTATCACTAACCATTTTTAGAGACAGTATACCGGAAAACCTGCCATGCCCTATCTCGGAGCCCATGAATCCATAGCCGGAGGTCTGCATTTAGCCTTTGAGCGTATTGCACAGGTCGGTGGTGAATCCCTGCAGATATTTACCCGTAATCAGCGGCAATGGAAGGCAGCGCCGCTGACCGAAGAAGAAATCATTGATTTCAGCCGTGCCTGGAAAGAAGCAGACAATATGCCGGTCGCTTCTCATGCCTCGTATCTGATCAATCTTGGCAGCAGCAAGGCGGAACAGGCGGAAAAATCAATTGCCGCCTTTGCCGATGAGCTGCAACGCTGCGCTCTGCTTGGTATTCCTTTTGCGGTCTTTCATCCGGGCAGTCATGGCGGGGCAGGAGTGGACACAGGGCTTGCCAATGTGACCACCCATCTTGACCGGGTGATTGAACGGGCAGGGGATGAATGCAAATCGGTAATAACTCTTCTGGAAACAACAGCAGGGCAGGGGACCGGCCTTGGTTACAGGTTCGAGGAACTGGCGTATATTCTGGAAAAAACCCAATATCCCGTTAGATTAGGTGTTTGCGTCGATACCTGCCATATCTTTGCCGCTGGTTATGACATCCGGACCCCGGAATCGTATGCGGCTACCTTTGCCGAATTTGACCGGATCATCGGCATTGACCGTATTCGGTTTTTTCACCTTAACGATTCAAAGAAGGAACTGGGTTCACGGGTGGACCGGCATGCGCATATCGGCAAGGGATATATCGGCCTGGAAGGATTTCGATGTCTGGTTAATGATCCCAGGTTTCGCAACCATGCCATGACCCTGGAAACCCCTAAAGGCAAAGACCTGGCCGAGGACAGGGAAAATCTTGCCGTTCTGCGCGGCCTGCTGTCGGGGCCGGGATAACTTTTACGGCAGAATAATCATTAGGGGCTGGGAATATTCACTTTCCAGATCATCTTTATCCACTGCTCTGACCAGAAATTTAAGTTCCGAACCCGGTTTTTCGTGTTGCTGATAGAGAAATTGAGGTTTTTTTGTCGTACCCAGCAGGCCTGCAAAAAAGCTGCCGTTGCTGATTTCATAATGATCAATGTCCGGTTCCGGATTCGGCAGCCAGGAGAGCAGGATACCATCAGGGCCGACAATGGCCTTTAATCCCCGCGGCTGTACGGGAGGATGTTTGGTGGTGGCCTGAACGGCAGCAGAAAGTTTCCCGGTCAGCCCATCCTGATCGACAGCCCGGATACGGTACCAATATGTTCTGTTGTCCGGCAGGTGTTTATCGGCATAGGTCGTTGCCTTCGGGCCGACTGTATCGATTTTTGTCCGAATATCATCGGCAATGGTTCCCCGATAGATTTCATAGCTCTTGATGTCCGGTTCCGGATTCGCCTGCCAGTGTAATAAAATTTGACGAAAGTGGCCGCTTTGCGCCCGAATACCGGTAACCGCCTGCGGTGCTGCCTTGGTGATGGCGGAAACCGTACCTGAGTCAGGAGATTGCGCCTCAACAACATTGACGGCGCGCAGGCGATACCAGTAGGTTGAGTCGTTTTCCAGCGGATGCTCCCAACTACCGTCATCTACATATTGTTGACTCTCCCGGCCGTTGACATAATCAATTTGCAGGAAAGGCCCGTCGGGATTATGTGCTCTGAAAACGGCATAGCCGACGACTTCCGGATCGGGTGATGCCGCCCAGGCCAGCGGGATTTTTTTCGGCTGCCGGTCAATAGCCTGCAGGTTGGTCGGCGGTTGCGGAACGCCTTTGGTTGTTGCTGAGACGATTTGAGAATTTTTACTGGTGACTCCGACTATGTTTCGGGTACGGATGACGTAAAAAAAACGGCTGTTATCGGCCAGAATCCCATACCGGCTGTATCCGGAGGGCTGGCCCTTGTCAATATAGGTTTGCTGGTCACGGCCGCTGACGATGGCGATTTTCTTAAACGGGCCGTCAAAGTTTGTGCTGCGATATATGACGTACTCTTTCACCGTGGGGTCCTGGGATGGTTCCCAGAAGAGCTGGATATGGCGCAGGCTGCCGCCGGCGGCATGCAGACTGCTGATCGGACTGGGCGCTCCGGTGGTGGTGATTCCAAAGGGGAATGCCGGTACATTGGCCATTCCTCTTTTGTCTATTCCGATAACAGAATAATAGTAGGTGGCGGCATCTTTTAATCCCCGGTCTACCAGGATAAGCGGCGCTTTGTTGTTAACCGGTGGTCCGGCCGGCCGGAATATTGCTTTGGGACCTTCTGCCCGGAGAAGCTGATACTGCGAAAAGATGTGCGGAGGATCAGGCTGGAGGACAATGCGCACCGAGCGGATATCACCCTGGGTGGACAGGACTTCGGGGTGTGGAAGCCGGGTGGAAAAAATATCTCCCTTTGCAATCATTTCTTTCTGCAGAGCGACCATTGCCTGCTGGAGTATGGTCGTAATATTTTCAGTATTTTCCTGCTGCAAGGCAGGGTCCTGGTGAGCAACGGAGAGCTTCCAGATTCGTTGCCCGTTTTTCGTGTCCCACATGGTAATATTCCAGGTGGTGATCGGCGTGGAGTCGAGCCGGACCAGTAATTCACCTATTTTCTGCCGGGGAAGTACTTCCGTGGTGATCACCGCACTTGCCCGCAGGTCGACACCGGCTTGAGATGCCATTGTTGCCGCAGAGATTTCTTTTTCAGCATTCAGCTCCTGTTTCAGCCAATGTTCTGCTGTTTGCTGCGGCATAACCGTGTATTTATTCAGACCGATAATTGCATGATATATGATGGAACTCAGGTGTTGATCAATGGACGTATTTTCAATTATCGCCGGCAGTACCAGCACGGTTTTATAAATGGTCAGCCGGGCTCTGGGGCTGACATTAACCCTTATCGTCGGGGGTGGTGTTTTGTTTGCCGGTGGACTGGCGGTTGATTCCGCCGGCTGCGGGCAGAAAAACAGGCCTGCAACGATCAGTATGATAATGAGACGGTGCATTATCCGGTAAGGTTGAAGTCTGTTATCTTGATGATCTTCCGTGTTACTCATGGGTATCCTTTGGGGCGGATAAAATATAATCATCTGTTTCCGTATCAAGTATATCAGATAGTCCGGTCTTTGAAAACCGATGCCGTATTTTTTTATACTTGCACGGTTGCAGCCATGGTACGGATTCGTTTAAGCACAGCACCCATATCTATGGTCTGTAGTCGGCCTTCTGCAAGAACAAGACGGCCGTTGATGATAACCGTACGAACGTCGGCGCCGCTTGCCGCATAGACAAGCAGGTCCGGCGTGTAAAACGGGGTGAGATGGGGTTGCTGCAGGTCAAGGAGGATGATGTCGGCCGGTCGACCAGGGGCAAGGTTGCCGCTATGATCGGCAAAGCCACCAATGGCGGCGCCGTCGCTGGTGGCCATTGCCAGGATTTTGTTTGCCGGAACGGCTACGGGATCAAGTTGATGCAGCTTTTGTACCTTGGCACAGGTATCCATTTCCCGGAACATGTCCAGGCTGTTGTTGGAGGCACAGCCGTCGGTGCCCAGGCCTACTCGTACGCCCTTGGCAAGCATTCGCGGCAGATCAGCCATGCCGGAGGCCAGTTTCAGGTTGCTCTGCGGACAGATGATCACCGGGCTCTGCCGATCGGCCAGGATTTCCATGTCGTTATCATCAACCCAGGCGCAGTGCACGCAGATGGTATCCATATCCAGGATGCCGAGTTTTTCCAGGTGCTGTATCGGCGTTGGGGCAAGAGGTTCGACGATCATGGAGATTTCCTGTTTTGTCTCTGCCGCATGGATGTAGAGCGGGACGTTTTGTTCCCGGGCCAGTTGTTTTGCCCGGCGCAGGGTTTCATTTGAGCAGGTATAGGGAGAGTGGGCGAAAAGGGCTGGTTTGATTAACGGATTTTTACCCTGCCATGTATCCAGAAATGAAGCGGCTGCCCCGATATTTTTTTTCGGGTCAGTAACGCCGGGTGCTGGAAAGTCGATAATACCCTGGGCCGCGACCGCCCGCAGGCCTGCATCGGCAAAGGCACGGGCCACTTCGGTTTCAAAGAAATAGCCGTCGGCCGTTGTCGTGGTACCGGACAAAATCATTTCGGCGGCGGCCAAAGTAGAGCACCAGTAGGCCATTTCCGGATTGACGTGGCCGGCCTCCGCGGGAAAGATATGATTGTTCAGCCAGTCGCTAAGCTCCAGGTCATCTGCCAGGCCGCGAAACAGGGTCATGGGCGCGTGTCCGTGCAGGTTGATCAGGCCGGGCATGGTGAGCAGACCCCGGCCGTCAATGGTATGTTTCCCCTGGGGGCCGGAATACTTTTCCATGGGACCGGCATAAAGAATACGGTCGGCCGTGACGGCAACACAACCGTTCGGGATCAGGAGGTCTCGACCGGCATCCGGCAGGAGCAGGGTATCGGTAATGAGGATGTCAGGTTTCATAACTGCTTGCAAAAGAGAGGATGTGCGTGTATCAACATGGAACAAAAAGATGAATCAGTAACCAATATACCCAACTAATCTTTATTTGTATAAAAAAGTTGATTACCACCATTGCTCGGAAAATTGTACTTTGTCCGTTTTCGATATGCTCAAGCAGAATTGCAAATTCCAGAAAAATCCGTGTGAATCCTGTTCATCCGTGGTTTTCTTGTGGGGGCGGGAAATATGGCAAATTTTGTTTTTCGATGTTGCTGAGGTTCGATGGTAATCAGAAAAAAATGGAGAAAAACAACCCATGGGATTTCGCTGTGGAATAGTCGGTCTGCCCAATGTCGGCAAATCGACCATCTTTAATGCCCTGACTGCCGCTGCCATTGATGCGGAAAATTACCCCTTTTGTACCATTGAACCCAATGTCGGTGTGGTGGCGGTGCCTGATGAGCGCCTTGACCGGCTGGCTGAGCTGGTCAAAACCAGGAATAAGGTGCCCACCCAGATGGAGTTTGTCGATATTGCCGGTCTGGTCAAGGGCGCGAGCCGGGGTGAGGGGTTAGGTAATCAGTTCCTTGGCCATATCCGGCAGGTGGATGCTGTTTTGCACGTGGTGCGCTGCTTTGAGGATGACAATATCGTC
>JALSNT010000042.1 GCA_026986885.1 Desulfobulbaceae bacterium | reverse complement strand
GATGCTGATGATGAGGGCGCAGCAAAGAGTTATGATATCATGAAGGAGGCCTACCATCGCATTTTCCGGCGTTGCGGGCTTTCATTCCGGGCCGTTGAGGCGGATACCGGCTCCATTGGCGGCTCCTATTCCCATGAATTTATGGTGCTGGCCGATACCGGCGAGGATACCCTGGTTATCTGCAATGATTGTGATTATGCGGCCAATGTGGAGAAGGCTGCCGTGGTCCTTACCGATGCCGAATCCTCCGGGGCGCCATTGCAACCCCTGACCAGGGTGGAAACTCCGGGCATGAAAAAGGTGGACCGGGTAGCTGATTTTTTAAAGGTTACCCCGGCGGATATCATCAAAACCATGATATTTCTGGCAGACGGAGAGCCGGTTGCCGCCCTGGTTCGCGGCGATCGCCAGGTACAGGAGGTAAAACTGAAGAATCTCCTGCAGGTTTCGGAGGTGGAAACCATTGATGATGCCGAGGTGTGGAAACTGACGAAACTGCCGGTGGGTTATGTCGGTCCGGTGGAGATTCCCATCCGCCTGGTGGCCGATCAGGAGGTAATGCGCATGGTGAATGCGGTTGCCGGGGCCAATGAAAAGGGCATGCATCTTACCGGGGTCAATCCGGGACGGGATTTTGAGCCGGAACTGGTCGGTGACCTGCGACAGATTACCCCGGAGGATGGTTGTCCGGTCTGCGGCGGGCAACTGTCGCTTACCGAGGGCATTGAGGTCGGGCACATCTTCAAACTGGGCACCAATTATTCGGATGCCTTGAAGGCAACCTTTCAGGACAGGGAGGGCGTGGAAAAACCCTTTGTCATGGGTTGCTACGGCATCGGCGTCAGCAGGGTCGTGGCTGCCGCCATTGAACAGAATCATGATAAAAACGGTATTATTTTTCCATTGCCGCTGGCTCCTTTTCAGGTAATTGTTCTCAACCTCGGCCTCAATAATGAGTCTGTGAGCGGCGCCGCCGAGCAGTTGTACGGTGATTTGCAGGCCCGTGGGCTTGAAGTGTTGCTTGATGACCGGAATGAACGACCCGGTTCAAAATTTAAAGATGCCGATCTACTGGGTATTCCGTACCGGGTGACGGTAGGTAAAACCTATGAGAAAGAGGGCATGGTGGAACTGCGCCTGCGGACAACCGGCGAGACTGTTATGCTTCCCTTTGCCGAAGCCGCTGCCGGTATTGAGGACATGGTGACCAACGAATTGAAAAAAGTACAAAAAAACTGATGCCTGATTTCAAGGGATTATACTCCATAGCCGCAAGCTACCTGCATGGCGTCGACCTGTCTCCTCTGAAAGATGCCTATGCCTTTGCCGGTGAGCGGCATGCCGGTAAACTGCACGCCTGCGGTGAGCCCTATATTCAGCATCTGCTTGAGGTCGCCTCTATCCTTGCCTCCATGAAAATGGATAGAGAAACCATCATTTCCGGGTTGCTGCACGGGGTGCTGAAGGAGCAGGTCGCTACTCCGGGTGAACTGGAAAAGCGGTTTGGTCATGATGTGGCCAATATCGTCGACGGGACGACCAAGATTACCAACGTGCAGTACAATTCCCGGCTGGCTAACCAGGCGGAAAATATCCGTAAACTTTTTTTAGCCATGGGCGCGGATATTCGTGTTCTGCTGGTCAGACTGGCAGATCGTCTGCAGGATATGTTGACGCTGGCGACGGCGCCGGAGGAGCTTCGCCGCCATGTGGCCAGGGAAACCATGGATTTGTATGCGCCGCTGGCCAGCCGGCTCGGTATCGACTGGATGAAGAGAGAACTGGAGGATTATTCCTTTGCCTATCTTTTTCCGGTCGAGCATCAGGAGCTTACCTCGCACCTTGAAAGTTCGCTGTCCGAGAGGCAGGCATATGTGGATGAGGTTATCGGAATTATAGGGAGTAAACTCAAGGAAAATAATATCCGGCCATTACGGATTATCGGCCGCCCCAAACACCTCTATTCCATTTATAAAAAACTGGTGGCCCAGAATATTCCTCTGGAGCGCGTGTATGACAAAGTTGCATTTCGGATTATCGTTAACACCGTTAAAGAATGCTATCAGGCGCTGGGAACCGTGCATGCGGAATGGAGTCCGGTTCCCGGCCGCATCAAGGATTTTATCAGCGCCCCCAAGTCGAACAATTATCAGTCGCTGCATACAACGGTTGCCGGCCCCCGCGGTCATTTTATTGAAATTCAGATCCGTACCGAAGAGATGGATCGTATAGCCCAGGAGGGTGTTGCCGCCCATTGGGCATATAAAGAGGGGCAGAAAATCACCGGCAGTGATGCTCGACTCTTTAAGGAATTGAAAACTCTGGTCAAATCCCTGCAGGAAGTGGAGGATCCCAACGAGTTTATGGACTCGGTTCGAGGCGAGCTGTTTGAGCCGGATGTTTATGCCCTGACCCCGACCGGAGAGGTGCGGGAGCTGCCGCGTGGTTCCACACCTATTGACTTTGCCTATGCCATCCATACGGCAGTGGGAGATGCCTGTGTCGGCGCCAAGGTAAACGGGCAGCTGGTGCAGCTGAAACACGAGTTGCAGAATGGTGACATCGTTGAAATATTAACCGGGAAGAATCAGCATCCCAAACGGGCCTGGCTGCAATTAGTCAAAACCGGTAGAGCGCGTACCCGGATCCGTCACTGGCTGCGGCGGGAAGAAAAGGAACGATCATTGAAGATTGGTCGTGAAATCTGTGAGCGTGAGCTGAAAAAGCATGACGTCACTTTGAAAAGGCTTATTAAATCCGGTCAAATTCGTCAGTTACTCAAAAAACTTCGTTGCAATGGCCTGGAGGATATGCTGGCCAAGGTCGGTTCCGGTAAAATAACTCTGCTACAGCTTCTTAAGGCGCTGCAGCCGGAAAAAATCCGTCAACAGGAAAATCAGAAGCGGCAGGATGAATTGCTGGAAAAGATTTCCCGGGAGAAGGAACCCGCAGAGAAATCATTATCCAGGGAAGGTATAGATATTGAAGGCATCGACGATATGCTGGTCAAGGTGAGTCAATGCTGCAAGCCGGTGCCCGGAGATGAAATCATGGGATTTATTACCACCGGTTCCGGTATCTCCATCCATAAAGCGGATTGTCCGAATCTGCTGGCCACGGATCCGCAGCGCCGACTGCCGGTTACCTGGTCGACGGCCGGTACGGTAAGGCACAGGGCCGAACTGCGCATAAGAGTGGAGAATAAACGTAATATCCTTGCCGAAATCAGTGGGGCGATTTCCGCTGATGATGCCGACATTGTGGAGTTTAAGTCCAGGACAACAGCGGAAAATGTTGTCCTGTTAGGCATTATTGTAGAAGTGGCCGATCTGCAGCATCTCCGACAGGTGCAGATGCATCTGCAGCAGATGCCGGAAGTCATAGAGGTGCGCAGGCAGTAACCTGAATTCAGGAGTAAGGCAGTGGTGAGAGGGCATGATAATCTGCGAGGTATGCGGTAATGAATTTGATCTGCAGATGTCCTCCTGTCCCTATTGTGGGGCGGGTGTAGGCAAACCGGTAGTTCGCAGATCAGGCGCCATGCATCGGCAGGTAAATCTGGAACGAGGTCTACCGACCGTGGCCCAGGCCCTGGTCCGGCTTGACAATGAACTCGAGACTTCCAGAAGACAGAGGTATCGCCTGCTGACGCTGATTCATGGGTATGGATCCAGCGGCAAGGGCGGGGCGATAAAAAGTGCGGTGCGCCGTCAATTACAGTATTATAAACATACACGACGTATTAATGAAGTTGTGGCCGGCGAAGATTTCAGCACCCGTTCCGGTATCGGACGCCAGCTTCTTCGCCGTTTCCCGGCGCTGGCAACCCATCGGGATTTGAACCGGTACAATCGCGGCATTACCCTGGTTGTTTTGTAACCGTTTTTTTGCCGCCTAAAAAAATTGTGGTAGTATTATTTCCCATGTTAGGCAACAGAATGTCTGCTTATCAAGGGATACCTGATCCGCATGTTTCATAAGCGGTTTGTTGTGACCTTTGTTAAATATGCGGGCTAAAAGTTCTTCATACAAGGAGTTAAACCATGCAGAAGATTGTTATCGGGACATGCCTTGTCCTGTTGATGGCAACGACAGCCATTTCAGCGGATAAGGCGGATACGTTTAAAAATGAACAACAAAAACTCAGTTATGCCATGGGGCTTGATCTTGGCACCTACTTTAAAGGTCTGGGCGAGGATTTTGACCTGACGGTTCTTCAGCATGGGATATCCGATGCCTATACTGGAAAAAAACCTCTTATGACGGCTGAAGAAGCCGCAGCGGTACAGAAAAAGTTTGCCGCCCGGCAGCAGGAGCGTCAGATCAAGAAAACCGTGGCCATGGTGAAGAAAAACCGGGATGCCGCAGAAAAATTTCTTGCTGAAAATAAAAAGAAAGAAGGCGTCAAGGTTACCAAGTCCGGCCTGCAGTACAAGGTGATAAAAGAGGGAAAAGGGAAAAAACCCGGTCTCCAGGATACGGTTAAGGTACATTACAAGGGTACGTTGTTAAATGGTAAAGAATTTGACAGCTCGTATAAGCGTCACCAACCAGCGGTTTTTAAGGTCGGACAGGTGATCTCCGGCTGGCAGGAGGCCCTGCAGCTGATGCCGGTGGGATCGACTTATGAGCTGTACCTGCCGCCTGATCTCGCCTATGGCGATCGGGGCGCGCCACCGGTGATTGAGCCCGGCTCCATGCTGATTTTTAAGGTGGAACTGCTCGATATTCCTACTCCGGAGAAAAAAGTATCTGGAGTGAAGGACGTAAAAGACAAGGTAAAAAAGAAAGTTAAAAAGAAAAAAAAGCTGGAGGGATGCTGAAAAATCTCCTTGCCGTACTCCCGGCACAGTGACAAGCAACCTGCCATCCCCGGATGGCAGGTTAAGGAATTTAATGGTTAATGATTATGGGAAAGAAAAAAGGTAAAAAAAAGGCAAAAAAAAGCTGTTGTGGGAAGTATCTGAAAAGAGGAAAACACTGCAGCAGGTGTCCGCTGCTGATTAAGGAAAAATGTAAAAAGAAGGCCGAGAAAAAAGCAGCCAAAAAAGCCGGGAAAAAGGACAAAAAGAAAAAAGACAGGAAAAAGAAGAGGGATAAGAAAAAACGTTAAATGAGAATATGATGGCGTCGTAAAAAACTTCGATCGACTGCAAGGTGTGTGTCGGCTGAGCTTTGCGGGTCATCAAAAAGCAACATGGTCGAAATACGGCTGCTTTTTCAGTTGTTCTCAAGAGATACCTGCAGTCCCTCTAATAATACAAACCTGCCCAGTGTGATGACATTGCAGGGAAAGCTGCCGACAAACAACGGGTTGTCGCAGAGGCCGCCGGAAAGATAGAGCCGTTCCGGGGAACCG
>JALSNT010000041.1 GCA_026986885.1 Desulfobulbaceae bacterium | reverse complement strand
GAAATAGGTAAATATACCTATGCAAAAATGAGTAATACCATCAATTGTATTTATATGTATATTTGTTACATTGGTGTCGTAAAATTTTATTGTTGCGCAAGGGGTGCGGCAATTTTGTATATTTTTGAAATGGTGCGAGAGATGAATAAAAATGATTTGGTTGATTCCATCGCCAGTGCTGCTGACATCAGCAAAGTGGCGGCGGAAAAGGGACTTAACGGATTGCTTTCTTCCATGGCCGAGGCCATGGAAGAGGGTGAACGGGTGACCCTGGTGGGGTTCGGTAGTTTTTCCATTGTTGAACGGGCGCCCCGTGTTGGTCGTAATCCAAAAACAGGGGAGAAGATAGCCATACCGCCGCGTAAGGTGGTAAAATTTCGCCCGGGAAGGAAGTTGTCTGAAAAAGTTCAGTAATTCTGTACAGTTTTCCGGTTGTTATTTTTTTCGGCCTGTTGTTCAACGGGCTTTTTTTACCGCCTGGAGCCTTTTTTATCTCTGCGCAGGAGATGAAGAAGGCTTTTTTCGTTTTTTGAGAATGTATGCGAGCATCACTCCAAAGAAAAACATGGCAAGGCTTAAAAGCTGGCCCATGGTCATTCCCAGGAAAACTATTCCCAGCTGGGGGTCGGGTTCGCGGACAAATTCTATCAGAAAGCGAAATAACCCGTAAAGGCAGAGAAAAAGCGCCAGCATCGAACCATGCGGCCAGGGGTTGTTTTTTCTCCAGGGCCTTGCTTTCAGCGACCAGAGAACAATAAAGAGTACGATTCCTTCAAGTAATGCCTCATAAAGTTGTGACGGGTGCCTGGGCAGAGGGCCGCCGCCGGGAAAGATCATGGCCCAGGGAACATTACTCACGCGTCCGTAGAGTTCGCCGTTGATAAAATTGCCGATTCGGCCAAGGCCTAATCCAATCGGCACGGTGACCACAAAAAGATCGGCTGTCTTCCAGTAGTCCAGTTGGTGGCGATGACAGTAATAGAGACCTGCCAGCAGGACGCCTGTGCAGCCGCCGTGAAAGGACATACCCCCCTGCCAGGTGGCAAAAATTTCCAATGGGTGATGCAGGTAATAGCCAAGATTATAGAACAGGACATAGCCCAGGCGGCCGCCCAAAATGACGCCGATAATAATGGCCATGTTCAGATTATCAAGATGGTCCTCCATCTTTAGCCAGTGAAATTTCCTTGCCTGATAGCGGGCCAGCGTATAGGAGGCGATAAAACCAAGGACATACATCAGGCCGTACCAGCGAATTTTCAGGGGACCGAAGTGGAAGATTACCGGGTCGATATGCGGATAATTGAGCATGGGTATCAGCGGCAAACAAAGGAAGGAGGACGGCACATGCCGGTTTTGAGAAATATCATAATCTCCCCGTTTTTTTCAGGTGTACCTGGAGGACGGATACCGCCGCCGGGGTGACACCTGAGATGCGCAGGGCCTGACCCAGGGAGCGGGGCTGGATTGAGCTGAGTTTTTCAATGACCTCTGTGGACAGGCCCGGCAGATCATTGTAGGGCATGTCCGATGGCAGTTCAACGGATTCAAGCTTTTTAAATCGTTCCACCTGTTCCTGCTGCCGTTTGATGTAGCCGGCGTACTTGACTTCCAGCTCCACCTCATCTTTAAAGGCAAGCTCGCCGGGATCAGATACCGGAAGTTCTGCCCGGTGCACGATCTCCGAGAGGTGTTGCAGGGTAATTTCCGGTCTTCGCAGCAGTTCCGCCATGGTCATTGACTGGTTGATCGGACTTGAACCAAAGGATTCCAGTACCCGGTTGACGGTTTTATCCGCGGCAATTCGCTCCCGGTGCAATACCTGGACAGCATCTTTAATCAGTTTTTTCTTCTGTCTGAATGTCTGCATGGTTGTATCATCCACCAAGCCGATGCGATGGCCGATTTCCCGCAGGCGCAGGTCGGCATTGTCTTCACGCAGCAGCAACCGGTATTCCGCCCGGGAGGTAAACAGCCGGTACGGCTCCCTGGTGCCGAGCGTTACCAGATCATCAATCAACACGCCGATATAGGCCTGGGAACGGTCCAGAACCAGTGGCTCTTCTTTGCGTATTTTCATAACACCGTTGATACCGGCCATCAACCCCTGGCCGGCAGCCTCCTCATAGCCGGAGGTTCCATTGATCTGTCCGGCGAGAAACAACCCTTTAATTTTTTTTGTTTCCAGTGAAGGGAGGAGACTGCGGGGATCAATATAGTCATATTCGATGGCGTATCCCGGTCGAATGATACGCGCCTGCTCCAGGCCTGCAATGGAATGAACCATATCAACCTGGGCCTGCAGCGGCAGGCTGGTGGGAATACCGTTGGGATACACCTCCACGGTGTCCAGGCCTTCGGGCTCCAGGAATATCTGATGGCGGTTTTTTTCAGGAAAACGCATCACCTTATCTTCAATGGAAGGACAGTAACGGGCGCCTACTCCCTCGATAATTCCGGCATACATGGGGGATTGATCTATGGCACTGCGGATAATTGCATGCGTCTTTTCATTGGTGTGCGTGATAAAGCAGGGGCGCTGCTCAAGGGGTGGGGGACCGCTGGAGGCAAAGGAAAAAAGATTGGGCGGATCGTCGGAATACTGGGGGGTGAGCTGTGAGTAATCAATGGTGGTGGCGTCAAGCCGGGGTACGGTACCGGTTTTCATGCGGCCGACGGTAAAATTTTGTTCTTTGAACCACTGTGCCAGCCTGGTGGAAGGGGCATCTCCCATGCGTCCGGCCGGAAAATTCTTCAGGCCGATGTGAATGAGGCCGTTGAGGAAGGTGCCGGTTGCCACCACCACGGCTCCCACCTGGATAACCTCGTCAAGGGAGGTGCGCAGGCCGGTCACCCGGCCGTTGTCAGTGAGAATTTCATCAACGACGGTCTGCCTGATTTCCAGGTTCTCCTGATGTTCCAGTACCTTCTTCATCCGCAGTCTGTAGAGCAGCCGGTCGGCCTGGGCCCTGGAAGAGCGCACCGCCGGTCCTTTGCTGGTATTGAGCCGGCGAAACTGGATGCCGGTGGCGTCAATATTTTTTGCCATTTCGCCGCCAAGGGCATCAATCTCCTTTACCAGGTGCCCTTTGGCCAGACCGCCGATGGCCGGGTTGCAGGACATGGCGCCGATGGTGTCGGCATTGATGATGCAGACCAGTGTCCTGCAGCCCATACGGGCGGCGGCCAGTGCGGCCTCGCAGCCGGCATGCCCGGCGCCGATAACACCAATGTCAAAGCTATCCATAAATTACGTTGTCCTGGTTATGGTTGTCTGCCGTCGCAGTAAAGGCTTGCTGGTCATCCGCCAGTAACCCGGTGTCAGCAGGACGGCGACCGTGTACAGTTCCAGCCTGGCAAGGGGGAAGATGACCGAAATTCCGGGTCGGGCCAGGTGCAGACCGGGTCCGACGATCATTATGCGTTCGTCCGGATACTCTTAATGGTTTGCTCAATTTGGGCGGTATTGTTCCTCTTACGGAATCCAGCTGATAAATGCCCATATCGGTGGATGACGGCGATGGATAATAACACTGCCGTCATCACGCAGGGTGGTAATGGACTGCAGGTATTTTTTTAACAGCTTTTTTTCATTTTCGTCAATCCGGCGAAACATCCAGAGGTATCCCTGCATGAGTTCCTCTTCATCGGTATAATAAAGTTCTTTTTCAAGTTCAATATAGGTAACTGTCGGCAGGTAGCCCATCTGGTGGATGAGGTTTACGGTGTAGATATAGTCGGGTCCGCTGCTTAACGGACGACCAACCGCGGCAAAGGCATCCGGGTCAAGGGGACCGTGGCCGACACGATCGGTAATTACGACCTTTTCGCGCGCATGGGCCGTGAGCTTGACCAGGGCAGCTTTAAGGTCGGAAACGGCCAGGGAACGGGAAGCAATGGCGACATCGTGCCGGCCGATACCCTGTTCCTGCCAGTCGTCTTCCCAGGAGCAGTGATAGGTGGATATATTCTTCAAGTCCCTTGCCGATGCTTTCTGCGACAGGATTTCGAGCATATTTCCGGAGAAATCAAGAGCGCTTATCCGGCGGACCCGTTTTGCCAGCGGCAGGGCCAGAGTACCCGGGCCGCAGCCGGCATCAAGAACCGACCATGTTGACTGCGGGTTCAGCAGTTTCAGGAAGAGCTTGATATAGATGGAAGAAGACGTCCGCTTGGCAAAGGCGGCCGCTTTTTTATCCCAGTCGGCTGCTTTTTTTGATTTCCATGTTTTTTTTGTCTTCGCCTGTTGCCACAGGAGGTTCCAGTCGAGTTTGTCGACATCTATGTTGTCCATATATCTGTATTTTTAGTTGTCGTCCCTGGATAAAAAGCCGACCGGTGGTTAAATAATTTGACAGAGAGCCTTGCTGTGATTAAAATACTAAAATTTTATATATAGACAGTTTATTATCAAGGGTGTTTCTCTTGCCGATGTCTCCGGCCTGTAACCTTCCCGTAAAGCTTTGTCTTCAGAGCAGGTTCTGGAAAAGAACATTGTTTGTTTGTGTATCAGCGGCAATGAGTGTGCAGAATAATCTCAGATTGAACAGAATACAAGGATTAGAATATGAGTAAACGAACATTTCAGCCATCCAACATCAAAAGGAAACGAACCCATGGCTTTCGTGTGCGTATGTCGACCCGTGCCGGTCGGGCTATTTTAAAACGCCGTCGGGCAAGAGGTCGTAAACGGCTGTCTGCTTAACGGCAATGGGGCAATTCCGGCTCCCTAAAAGCTGTCTGTTACGAAAAAACCAGGAGTTCAACAGGGTGTACAGACAGGGAAAACGATTGCACGGGCAGGGTTTTTCCTTAATTTTTGCCCCCAATACCGCAGGTCGGAACCGATTGGGTATCAGTGTGCGCAAAAAAACCGGCAGAGCTGTTGATCGAAATCGAATTAAACGAATTATTCGTGAGGCCTTTCGTTTGCACAGAAAAGATTTTCCAGCCGACAGTGATATCGTTGTAACTGTGCGACCTGGGTTCTCGTTGCGTTCACCTTCCGAGGTTGTATCGGCAGTTGTCGATTTAATGCGGCATGCCGG
This sequence comes from Desulfobulbaceae bacterium, assembly GCA_026986885.1. The sequence continues at coordinate 319 of JALSNT010000041.1, read as the reverse complement.
GCAGACTGGATAATGTGTTGCCCCCATCGCAAAGTAATCGGTCCCATTAACCCGAACCATAGACATTATGGGTTTGTCACCCGCTTATGTCTTTTTTGTGTTCGTGGCTATCAGCTCTGTATTTCTCCACTCTTTCCGCCGACCTGTCGTTATACACCTACCTGTTCCCAATATGCCGTGCAGGCTATTGGGCGTTACGGTCCTGTCCGGGGAGTGCTAATGGCCCTGTGGCGGATACTTCGATGTCACCCTTTTTCCCGTGGCGGATATGATCCCGTACGTTAACCACGGTTTATCCATATTCGTTGCATCTGTTTGT
>JALSNT010000040.1 GCA_026986885.1 Desulfobulbaceae bacterium | reverse complement strand
GTACATTTAATGTATACCGTGTATACGCAAAATGTCAAGCAGGGAGTCTCCTGCCGGGGCAGTGTTGTTCTATTTTTAGAAAATATACGTTAAATCAATAGAATATGTTTTGGTATCGTTTGGCACGTCTTTTGATATAAGGGAAATAGAATAAACAGGAAACGTTCAAAGACCCGTAAACGTTCACCAGCACCCCATCTTCGTCCGATCAGGCCACCTCACATAGCGGGCTATCGGAGTCTGCGCTTACCTGACTCGTCGGCCTGCTTGAACGAATAGGTAAGCGAAGACTCCGTGGGGCACTGGTAAACGTTTACATTATGCAGGTAATGCGGGCGAAACAGCATCTGGGTGAACGGTTACCTACGATCTATGCATGTAGTATGTTGAGAATCACCACAGAACACACTTTGCTGTCCATCGAAGTTTTTACGACGCCATCAACAATGATTTTCCAATCTAACAAGAGAGCATTGCATCCCACCTTCTCCCAATGATAAACAACGGCCCCGGTAAAAAAATCATCACCAGAATATCGGCTGCAATTCTTATCGGCTGGACCATTCTGATAGCGCTGCTGTTCTACTGGAACATTCACAATTTACAACGAACAAAAATCCTGCTGGCGGAAAACGATGCCAGAAACTCCTGGAACAAGGATGTGCTCGTCCGCTTATGGAGCGCGCAACATGGCGGTGTCTATGTGCCGATAACCCGCAAGACTCCACCCAATCCGTATCTGGATGTTCCTGATCGTGATGTCACCATTGGTGGTCGTCCGTTCACCCTGGTCAATCCGGCCTACATGACCAGACAGCTCTATGAACTGGCAAAGAATCATTTATCCATTCAAGGACATATAACCAGTCTTAAGCCAATCAGGCCGCAGAACAAAGCAGATGCCTGGGAGACAAAAGCGCTGCAATCATTTGAGCGGGGCAACAAAGAATATAAAGAAGTGGTCCTGATTAACAACAAACCATTTGTCCGCCTGATGCGACCATTTGTGACCCAAAAGGCCTGTCTCAAATGCCATGCCAAACAGGGCTATAAAATTGGCGATATTCGCGGCGGTATCAGCATCAGCGTTCCCCTTGCCAATTACCAGGCCCAATATGAAAACGGCCTTAAAACCGCCTGGGTAGCCTTTGGCAGCATCTGGATTGCAGGTATATTCATCATCGGGCTGATGGATTGGATAATCCAGGATAAAATCGGTAAACTTTACAGAAGCGAGCGCCACGCCTCCTCCATATTGAAGAACATGGATAACGCGGGCTTCGGCTTATACATTGTGGATAAAGACTATACAATCCGGCATACAAACGACACGATGCGAAAATGGTTCGGCGGCATACCCGGACAGACCTGTTACCAGGTTATGCATAATCGAAACAAACAGTGTAACCAATGTCATCTGCAGGAAGTAATTTTCCAGGAGCGGACAATTCAGTACAGTTTGCAGAGCGATCAATGTTATTATGAAATTATTGATACGCCAATAACGCTCCAGGATGGAAGCATCGCCAAGATGCAAATAAGAACCGATGTTTCAAAACGCAAACAGGCTGAAATCGAATTGCTAAAGGCAAAAGAAGAGGCTGAAACAGCAACCATTGCCAAATCCGCATTTCTGGCCAATATGAGCCATGATATCAGAACGCCGCTGAACGGAATTATCGGCATGCTGCGTCTCACCCTGGAAAGCAGGCTCTCCGAAAGCCAACGCAAAAATCTCTCTGCCGCTAAAATTTCAGCCGATTTTCTGCTGGGGCTGCTCAATGACATTCTTGATATTTCCAAAATTGATGCCGATCAGTTGATTCTTGAAAATCGTCCCTTTCGACTTTCTTCCCTTATCCGGGAAGTTGCTGAAATATTCCGCCATGAAATATGTGCCCATGGGCTGAAATTCCACGTCGATATCGAGCAAGACCTTCCCGAGAGACTTGTCGGAGATTCTTTACGGCTGCGTCAGGTTCTTATTAACCTGCTCGGCAATGCGGTTAAATTTACCAAACAGGGAAGTATAGGGTTAACAGTAGACGCTGTCTCACGTCATGAAAACCGGATTACTTTGCGCATAACAGTAAAGGATACCGGCATAGGAATTTCCGACAGGCAGCAAAAGACTATCTTTGATTCCTTTTCACAGGCCGATACCTCGACAACCCGGCAATACGGCGGCACAGGTCTTGGCCTTGCGATATGCAAAAGACTTGCAAACCTGATGGGCGGTTCCGTCGAGGTTACAAGCACCATGGGGGTCGGCTCCACCTTTATATTTACGGCACAGGTAAAAATCTGCGACGATAAAAACAGGGAATTTTCTCCTGCAAAAGACAGGGCATCTCTGAAACCTGCATCATCGCTCACGCTGCTCCTTGTTGAGGACAATGAACTTAACCGCGATGTTGCCAGAATGACGATGGAGAATTCAGGACATACGGTGTATGAGGCCGAAAATGGCGTTGAAGCTTTAACCATTCTCAGCCAAAAAAGGGTTGACGCCGTTTTGTTAGACATCCAGATGCCGCAAATGGATGGACTGACAACCGCCCGCCATATACGTGCCTGTGAGTTGGGGATGATTCCGTCCGACGAACAGCTCACAGAGCTTTTTTCAAGGTTGCGTGCAAAAATCCAGGGAACACGGACACCCATTATTGCCCTCACCGCCCATGCCATGCATGAAGACCGGCAACGTTGTCTGCAGGCAGGAATGGATGATTACCTGACCAAGCCCTTTCAACCTGATCAGCTCGAAAATACCCTGGCCCTGCTTACCCAGTCCCCAAAGCAGAAGAGCGGCAATGAAACTGTCACCTGACCTCTGTTACGGATAAAGCACCTGATATGCCGACCGATTATTCACCGCCAAGTAAATCCAATCTTAAACGCTACCTCTTTGCCACCATTCTTCCCATTATTTTCCTTTCACTGTCGCTCTCCGTTCTTCTTTATGATCAGATCCAGCTCTATTCCTTCACTCGAGCGGAAATTGAAGGAGTACACATGATCAGATTTTTATACGATGAGCTGACAGACCTGCAGAAAATTCGCGGATACAGCCAGATTTCTCAATGGAGCCAACATGAAGAAATCAACAACCGTCTGCAAGAGCTGAAAAAGAATTTTTTAGACAGATTAAACCAGCCTGGTCGACAGTCGGAAATCACAACATTTAAACTTTTACCGGAAACAGAACACCTGGAGACAAGAGCGAGGCAGTTATTTGCCATCCCTCCATCCCGGTGCGAAGAAAAGCACCTGTTTGCCAGTTACAGTGATCTCATCAGTGAAATTCTCCAACTCATGCAGCTCGCTGCCGATCACTCAAATCTTATCCTGGACCCCGAGCTTGACACCTATTACCTGATTGATGTCCTTGATATACAAATACCGTACCTGGCAGAGGCCATCGGCCGCGTTCGCGGCATAGGAAGTGGTCTGCTGGCAAAAAAGACAATAACCGGGAAAGACCGCGAACGTCTGCATAATTTTCAAGCCGCTGTCCAGGCCAGGATCGAAAGCATAGAAAACGCGCAAAAGGTGATTATCAAGACCTCATCGGAACTCAAAAAATCTCTTCATCTTCTCCCCGAACATTTTGATACCTTTCTCACACCCCTGACCAATGCCTGTCTGCTGATTGAGGAAAATGACAATTGTCCGAATATATCGCCGGAACATTTTTTTACCATGGCAACAGCTGCAATAGACCTGCTCACGACTCCTTATCAAACCGGAATATTGTTGCTGACATCAAAATTGAAAACTCGGCAGAAAAAGCACTTATGGCAGGGGGCGTTTATTTTCCTCGGTACCGGACTTGCTATTTTATTTTTGCTGTTTTTCAATCGTTCCTTTTACCTTTATGACCAGAAACTTCATAGAGAGATGGAAAAATTATCCATCACCGATCAACTGACCGGCCTCTATAACCGTCGCCATTTCTACACCATCTTTCCCCTGGAACTCCGTAAAAACATACGGCTGGACCAGCAACTCTATATTGGTCTGCTGGACGTTGACTTTTTTAAACGCTATAATGATACCTATGGCCATCCCGAGGGCGATCAGGTATTACGCCGCATGGCATCGGTAATGAATGATGTCTTTCAACGGGCCGGTGATTACTGCTTTCGGATAGGAGGTGAGGAATTCTGCTTTCTCTTTAGCGAAATAGATGCAAAAAAAGCCGTGGACAGCGCAAATCGTCTTCGACTGGCTATCCGGAACCTCGGGATAGATCATCAGGGTAATACACCCCACGGGGTTGTTACTGTTTCCATCGGCCTGATTCAGATTCCGGCAAACCTGGACTGCGTTCTTGAAGAGGTCATGACCAAGGTCGATGAAGCCCTGTACAGGGCAAAGAAAAAGGGAAGAAATCAATGTGTATTTACAAGCTGATGTCCTGGATTTATGCTGATAAAATGAATCTAGTTTCCCGTTATTACACAGGGTAATTTAGTTCTGAGTTACTATTTGTGAATCTTTAATAAGTTAATTGTAAATATGGTCAACACTTCCGATAGCTACTGGTTTTGTACTGATTCATTGTAGTTTTGCCTGCATGGGAGAGTGCAGGCAAGCTGGGAACGAGACTCCTAGGCCTGTAGGCTGGAGATCAAATGGAAATTACATAGAAAGTAGGTCTGCTTGAGCGCAGCGAAAGCGGACAGGAAATTTCCGTCATCAATGTCCGGTTTCGCGGAACTCAACCAGACCTACACTATTTACTGTCTGACAGCCCTATGCCTGAAAATAAAATTCGATTCCAACAAGGACTCAGCCTGCCTGAATTTTAAACAAATATGGTTCCGATGATCAGTGCCGGGGGCCGCTCCTGTACGATTCCGGTGACCTAACGGATTTGCCTGCCCTTCATGCGGTCACGATACAGGTTATGAATACCTGAACCGGGATGCTTTTTCAGTGCAAGGCATATCGCCGTCAGACATCCGTAATCAGTGGTATAATTTTCGAGTCAACCACCCTGCCGTTATTACATAAAAATGACAAAAAATTATCATGGAATGCCGGAGCTGACCGACGATTTTGATGGTGGGCTGAGGCCCATCGGCCCCGGCCAGGATATCGGCGCCGATGAATATTCCGCACCAAAACCGGACAAAACAAACCTGAGCTGGTTGATGCTGCTGAGGGATTTACCATGAAATACTTTTTATTGATTGCCTTTGTCACTCTCTCTTTCTGCCGTGCTTCACTGACCCGGGCCGGCGTACAGGCTCCGGTCCTGAAATGGCAATACGGCGGCTGTTATTCCTCCTGGTGTGAAACCGGCTGGTACTCATCACCCGCTGTTGCCGATCTTGACGGTGACGGTACAATGGAGATTATTG
>JALSNT010000039.1 GCA_026986885.1 Desulfobulbaceae bacterium | reverse complement strand
GAACGAAACCGCAGACGTAGCAGGGCTACGATGAGGATTTCGTGATTGAAGAGCGGTCAAAGATGGCCTGAAGATGAGATGCGAGATGTTCAGGTTATTTAATTTCTGTTCCTAAGCAGAAGATATCGACAGATGACCTTCCCTTGCAGGAACAAAGGATGATGCTCTTTGCAACAGCAGGCGACCTTGACGCAACAAAAGATATCGCAGTCAACAAAGGTGATAAAGGAGAGTTAATGACTGAAATGGTCAAACCCAAGAAATTCAACAGGGACTTCCTTACCATATTTTTGTAAATCGGTCGGCACGAGCATCACTCCACTGCCGATTATCATTTTACCGACAGGATACAGGAGTTCTCCGGATATTGCCATCACTTCCTGCAATTTTTTTGTTGCACGTGGAGGCGCGGTAAATAAAAGCTCATAATCCTCACCACCACCGATCATCCACCGGAGCATCTCCTGATCAACGGGATTTTTAGCCGTACAACCATGATCAAGCAGCGCTGCCGCCTCCCGCAGGGCTGGATCAAACGGCAGTTGTTTTTGATAAATGACCGCCCCCAGACAACTCTCTTTGCAGATATGGGCAAGGTCTGTTGCCAGGCCGTCCGACAAATCCATCATACTATTGACAACACCGGTGGCGGCAAGCTTTTGTCCCAGGTCGACCCTGGCCCGTGGATCAAGGTGAGCCCGGTAGAACCCGGCAAATAAATCTCTGTCGCGAAATCCGCGCTTCAACAGCTCAAGCCCCGCCGCAGCGCGGCCCAGGGGCCCGCTGACATAAATAATATCCCCTGCCCGGGCACCATGACGATATAAAACCAGCTCTGCCGCCATTTCTCCAACCACCGTCAGGCTCATCGTTATTCCAGCAGGACTTGCAACCGTATCGCCGCCGATAAGGGTACATCCATAGTGGGTACATCCCTCTGTGACACCATCACAAAGCTGCAATGCCCAGTCATCGTCAAACCCCGGCGGCAGGGCAAGTGAAAAGAGAACAAACTGCGGCGTTCCACCCATTGCCGCAATATCACTGACATTAACGCTGACGGATTTTCTGCCTAACATGACCGCTGGGTGCCAGGCAGGTTCAAAATGAACGGATTCAATCAGGGTATCCATGGTATAGAGCAGTACCGTATTATCATCTTTACGCGTAACTGCGCAATCATCACCTATTCCATACACCAACAGACGATTGTCCGCGTGAACCGCCTTGTTGCTGATTGCCTCAATCAATTCTCGTTCCTTCATGGGCTGCAAAACTCCTCCGGATAGTGTTGCGGGAGATAACGGGCGAGAAAATTTCTGATCTCACAACTGTCCCTGCACAAAAGCACTCTGCGGCTAAGCGAGAGCAACTGCTGATAGTCGGATCCCCGAACTATCCTTCGCACATGCGGGATGGCCGAGGGCCGCATGGAGAGTTCATCAAGGCCAAGGCCCAGCAACAAGGCGGCGCAGACGGTATCACCAGCCATTTCGCCACACATGGAAACCTCTATTCCCCGGCGGTGACCGGCATCAATGGTCTGCTTTACCATGCGCAGTACTGCCGGGTGAAGGGGATCATACATATGAGCAACGTATTGATTTCCCCGGTCAATGGCCAGAGAATACTGGATGAGATCATTGGTGCCGATACTGAAAAAATCAACGTCGGCGGCAAGGATATCGGCAAGGATAACAGCGCTGGGCACCTCAATCATGATGCCGATCCGTACCTCAGGGTCAAAGGGGATTTTCTCTTGTGCCAGTTCCGCACTAATTGTTTTATAGAGTTGTTTGACGCTCGCCACCTCTCCGGGCGACGAGATCATGGGGAGAAGAATACGGAGCCGCCCATGTACCGAAGCTCGTAGCAAAGCGCGTATCTGCAGAGTGAACAGCTTCTTTTCCTGCAGGGAATACCGGATGGACCGCAGCCCGAGGGCGGGATTACGCTCCAGATCAAGACGTGGACCCTTACGGGAGAGACGGTTACTGAATTTATCACCGCCGACATCCAGGGTTCTAATTGTCACCGGCAATGGCGTAAAGCGGGCAAGCAGCTCCCCGTAAGTACGGGTAAGCATTTCCTCATCCGGCAGATCATCACGGGAAAAAAAATCAAATTCGCTTCTGAAAAGTCCGATACCTTCTCCGCCGTATTGAAGAACGGACGTAGTTTCCGCCGGGATTTCAATATTACCGGCAAGACGAACGGAGTGGCCGTCCATGGTCTCGGACGGCAAACGGACATAGCGGGAAAGTTCCCGGGAATAACACCGGTACCGGCGGTCATATTCACGATACTGCTTGAGCTGATCCGGTGTTGGATGCAGACAGATACGTCCGGAAAAACCATCAAGGATCAGCCTGTCCCCGGAACCGCAGACACAGGTTATATCTTTAACACCGACCACGGCAGGAATCCCAAGAGATCGGGCAATGATGGCCGTGTGCGAGGTTACCCCGCCCTCCTCGGTAATAAAACCCAGGATGGATTCCGTCGGCATGTGCAGGATATCTTCAGGAGAAAAATCATGGCCGACAGCGATGACCCTGCTGCTCATATCAGCCAGGATGTCATCCGTTCTACCGGCAAGCACACCAAATATCCTGTCGGCTACATATTTGACATCCATATACCTCTGTTTAATATAGCTATCGGCAATGGCATCAAATTTTTCTTTGATCCTGCCAAGGGCAGCGGCAAGCGCCCATTCCGCATTGATGCCCCGCTTGCGGATTATCCGTACCGGACGCTCAATAATCATCCGGTCTTTCAGCATAAGCAGATGAGAATCTATGATGGAAAGCGCATCCGGGAGATCATCAGCCAACCCGGCGCGCAGGCTGCGCAATTCCTGTTTTGCCGTATCGACTGCAAAGAGAAAACGGTGGACCTCATCCTCGATCTGCGCAGCAGGTATCCTGCGCCGGACAGCGCTGCTTGTCCTGCGTCTGAAAACACGTATTTCCGCCGTTACAAGACCGTGAGAGACCCCGATACCAAACAGGATCTGCGGCTCACCTGAGCGCAAACCATTGCCGGACCCATGCTCAATCATCAGCCTCCCCCTGCAGCAATTTACGGACCGACGACATGGCCTTCTCCGCCGCTTTCCCCTTGATCCCCACCCGAACATAACTGCCCCTGGTCAAGGCCAGAGAAAGCACCTCCAGTATGCAACGACAATCAACAGATCGATCATTGACAGTCAACTGTATTGCAACTCCGGTGGATTCGGCGATCTTCACCAGCTCCACACCAATGCGGCTATGAATACCGCAATGGATGCGTACCTCAATGGATTCCCGCAGGGTCATTTGTTTAACCGGATGATGATTATTTGACCACGCGCAGGCCGGCTGTTCCCTTCTTTTTCACCGATCCGCCATCTTCTCCTTTCCCATGAGCAAGAGGATCATTCCGGTGTTTTACAGCTATCCGCACCGGTGCCATAAATCGTTTGTCACCGCCCATGGTAAAAATTTCACGGCCGCACATCTGCTCAGTCCTCAGGGTCCAGGTGATCGACTGCAGGGGAACGGACAACATCTGCATACTCACATGCCACCAGGCATCTTTTCTTGTGCGGTCCCTGTTGATATCGGTAATTATTGCAAAGGCTAACATCTGCGGATTCTCACCGGCAAGCACAACCACATCACCAATGTCTATTTCGTCCTTAAACGGAATCAGTTTTTTTAATTCAGTCACCAGGTTTTCCATTTCCATCTAATCTCCCTGCTGTGTTGTACCCGAAAAAAATATGTGTCCTGCATGCAGGGGCATAACTTTTTATGGGTTTATCAACATTCATTATTTTTACTTCAATTTAGGGTTTTTATAAAAAGGATAGGCGGGCGGCAGTATTATTTAACAGGATTATTTAACAGGCTGGGGCGCGGCCGCAACCTTTGCCTGTATAACAAGTTCACCTTTAGTGGTACGGGCATTAATAAAGACAGTCTTCAACCTGGTTAAACCGTCAAGAACCGGCAAAATCACCTGGTCAACAAATATTCGCCTCCCGGCACCTGCCTGGTGCTCATGAAGGGCAGCGGGAGCAGACAGCCACTCTGCAAGTTGCCGCAAGTTCCGGGCAATTAGAGATATCCTGGCAAAAAAAACAAGATTTACCGGTTGATCCACAGCAAATGCGACCCGGGCAAAGTCAGGGTCCTGCAAAAGAAGGTTCCCCGGTTGCAGGAGATCATCAACTAAATCCCGACCATCCGCCAGGAGGAGATCGTTACCGGGCAGGGCATATGAAGGATGCATCAATCCTCCCCCTGCAGCAATGGAAACGACCTCGATACCGGCAACGGTTTCCCGCTTGTGCGGGAGTTCGGCCACAAAATGTGCCAACAGATCGGCAACTGTTTTTCCGTCTGTTAATGCCACCTGCAGACAAAGCCTGGGAACCGGAAAAAACGAGGAGGTTTTAAAGTCCTTGATCAGCAGAGTGAATTTATGCCCAAAAAGATGAAGGAACCTCTCCATATCCATACCCGCGTACCGTTGCATGGCAGAGTCAAGGCGTTCCGCCCGCAGCCGGGCATGAATATCCCCGTTTTTTTCGATCATTCCCCACCAGGCGGGTAAATCAAGCCAGTTTGAATGAAGATAAAGCTGCAGTCCAGCCGTCACCCGTTTGAGGCTGGGATCAACAACTGGAGAACGAGCAGCAAGAAGCCGCGGCAACGGCGGCAGAAGCGCGTTGTCAAAGTCAACAATCAGACTCAACTGCTGCGTCTTCCAACCTTGCTGATGAAAAAAAGTTACCCGGCGCAGTCCCAGGCCTCCAAGGTGAACCAGAAATTGACCCGCTCTGTTCTTGAGATTCTTCGTATCCACCTGCCCGGATGATATCGCCCGCCCAAGGTCTGCCGGATTAAGATAACAGAAAAAATCTACTTGTTTCCCGGCCTGTCTGCGCAATCTGACAAATTCCCGGTTTTTCAGTATTGTCTCAGCCCTGCCAACCATGCCTGCCAGTAAAAGATCAAGACTCCTGTGCATGGTTGCCGTATCAGAGGTAACCATCAGAATATCTCGATATGAAGTCATAAATAAAGGACCAAAGTCGCGTACATAAAAGCTGAAAATGGAATATCCCTGATACGAGAGGGAGGGCAAAGGTCGGTCTTGCCTCGTTCGGCCAAACGTTTTTCTGATTTTCTTGACCAGCCGACGACCGTTACATTTACAGAGAAACAACATCCTGCCGGGAACAGGGGAACCGCTATCCTCGCCTGACTTTTCGCCGGGGACAACGGCAAAGACAGTTTGTCCGGCAAACATATCATGGAAAAGACGTCTACCGATAACCTGCCGGATATCGGTGCCACCTTTTGCCGACCTGAAAGAGCGAATATC
>JALSNT010000038.1 GCA_026986885.1 Desulfobulbaceae bacterium | reverse complement strand
AAGGACAGAGACCAGAACAGTGTTGAGGAGACCGACAATAAACGTACGGCCGTAGGTATTATTTTCCGTATAGGGGATGAGATGTTGAATAATACCAAAGCCGGCTTTCTGCTTGAGAAAGGCAAAACCGGTAGAAATTCCTCGTTGTTGAAGGTTGTGGACTGTGTTGTCGGCAATAAAAGCAAAAAAAACACTGACGCCTATGGCCAGCAGGATCTGGAAGAGTAGTGCCCGGTTTTGGGCATTGTTCCACCAGGCGGTTTTTTGCGGAAGTTCATCTTTTGCCATTATGGGCGTACTCTACCAGATTAGACTCACCGCTGTGCGGTGATAAAAAGTATAATATGAAAAAAGAAGAAGAGCGCCCGGTTCAGGGCGCTCTGCGAATCGGTCCCTAAACAGGAAAATATCAGCGGATAGGCGGGGCGTACTGGATGCCGCCTTTGTTCCATAATGCGTTCAGGCCCCGTTTAATTTTCAGCGGAGAATCCTGGCCCACGTTGCGTTTAAACATTTCGCCGTAATTGCCGACCTGCTTGATAATCTGGTAAGCCCAGTCGTCGGAGAGATTCATCCCCTTGCCCGCTATGCCTTCCAGGCCAAGCAGACGCCGGATGGCGGGGTTCTTGGATTTTTTCATCTCGTCAACATTCTTGGAAGTGACACCTAATTCCTCGGCGTTGATCATGGCAAACATCGACCATTTAACAATATTAAACCAACCGTCATCGCCCTGGCGAACGACGGGACCCAGGGGTTCCTTGGAGATGATTTCCGGAAGAACAACGGCATTTTCGGGGTTGGCTAATTTGATGCGCAATCCATACAACTGGGACTGGTCGGAGGTCAATACGTCACAGCGACCGGCTTCAAACCCCTTGACGCTCTGGTCTGAGGTATCAAAGACGACGGCTTGATATTTCATGTTATTCTGTTTGAAATAATCGGCCAGATTCAGCTCGGTTGTAGTGCCCGCCTGGATGCAGATGGCGGCGCCGTCAAGTTCTTTGGCACTTTTAACGCCAAGCTTTTTGGAGACCATAAAGCCCTGGCCATCATAATAATCAGTATGGGTAAAGTTTAATCCCAGGGAGGTATCACGGGTGAGAGTCCAGGTGGTATTTCGGGAAAGGATGTCGATTTCTCCGGACTGCAGGGCAGTAAATCGTTCCTTTGCCGTTAAGGGGATAAATTTGACCTTGTTGGCATCGTGCAGAACAGCAGCAGCAACGGCACGGCAGGCATCAACATCCAGCCCTGTCCAGTTTCCCTTTTCATCGGGATTGGAGAATCCCGGCAGCCCTGTGGAAACACCGCATTGCAGGACATCACGTTTCTGAACTTCGTCCAGAGTGGAAGCAAACGCCGGCGAGGTGGAAATCATCAACAGGACGGCCCCCATGATACAGGATAGTTTTTTCATCGGTTCTCCTCGATCTTATTTAATCTATTTCACTAAGTTACCATTGCAAAGAATGGCTGTTTCCAATAAGCTGAGTATAATAACAGAAAAGGGCAAAAAGTCTACCGGGTTTTTCCAGAATTGAAACGTTCAATTTAGGTAGCCATTGGCGCGCTCCCTCGTGCGTCGACGGTTACCCATGATCGGTTATTTTGTGGTGGGATGAAAAAACAGGAAGATACAGTTAAGAAATCGGTTATTTTGATTGCCGATGACAGTCCGGTAACCCTGAAGTTGCTCAATGAGCTTTTCACCAGGGAAGGATATCGGGTAGCCGGGGTGCAGGACGGGGAATCCGTTCTCAATCTCCTGCCTTCCATTGTTCCCGATCTTGTTTTGCTTGATGTCGAGCTGCCGAAGATGTCCGGATTTGATGTCTGCCGGAAGCTGAAGAATGATCCCCGGTATGCCGATATACCTGTTCTCTTTGTCACCTCACGTAATGATAAAAAAGATATCCTTGCCGGTTTTGCCGCCGGCGGTCAGGATTATGTGGTCAAACCTTCCACCAGGGCTGAACTGCTTGCCAGGGTCCGTACCCATCTTGCTCTGCGCCGAACGCAGCAGGAGCTGAAGGCAAGCGAGGCCAGGTACCGTGAACTGTCCCTGCGCGATGATCTGACCGGATTTTATAATACCCGCTATTTGTATCAGACCCTGCAGGGTCAGCTCGACATGCATCGTACCCGTCCGCTTTCCGTTATTTTCATGGATATTGATAATTTTAAATACGTTGTCGATACCTACGGCCATCTTAACGGTTCACGCAATCTGGCGGAACTGGCGGATGTTGTTCGCAGTGTTCTGCCGGAGGGGTGTTATGGTGTCAGCTACGGCGGTGACGAGTTTGTTATCGTGCTTGCCGGCTATGATCACAACCAGGGAATGCAAGTGGCGGAACGTATTCGCCGGGCCGTTGAACAGACCAGCTTTTTATCAACCATGGATTTATCCATTCATATCACCGTTTCTTGCGGAGTTGCCACCTTCCCTGAAGATGCGCAAACCCTTACCGACCTGCTGGCGGCAGCGGACCACGCCCTGTTTGAGGTAAAGAAACAGGGGAAAAACGCTGTCGGCAGTTTTCGCTGATATGTCCCGCCCGCTCCGCGCAACCAGTCGCCTGCTTGCCCTCAACACCCTGTGTGAGTTGCAGCAAACAGGGGCTCCCGTCAATTTGATTTTTGAGCGCTTATCCCGGGAATGCAGGCTTGATCAGCGTGACCGGCAGTTAGCCGGAGCCCTGGTATTTGGTATTCTACGCAGCCGGCAATATCTGGATTGTATCATTGCCCGTTTTTCGCGTCATCCGGTTGCCGGTATGAGGGTCCGTACCCTTAATGCCCTGCGAATCGGTATCTATCAGTTGCTGTGCATGGACCGGATACCTCCTTCCGCGGCGGTCAACGAAACCGTGCGGGCATTTAAAGCAGGGAGACAGCCAGTCTGGCTGGTTCGATTTGTCAACGGAGTTTTACGCAGTGTGGCCAGGGAGCGATCTTCCCTGCCGACTGCTGACCAGCTGCTTGTCAATGGCAAACCGATCCTTAATCATCCCCGATGGCTGCTGGGAAAATGGGAACAGAATTTCGGTAGAGAAAGGGCACATGCCATTTGCCGGACAAATAATAGAATCCCGCCGTTAACATTGCGGGTCAATACCGGGTTGACGGACCAAAAACAATTGGCAGCCAGGCTGGCGGAAATCAGCAGGGTGGAACGGGGAAGATTCAGCAGTACGGCCCTTTTACTGCCGGATTATCGGGGAGACGTTTCAGGATTACCGGGATACGCCGATGGATTGTTCACGGTTCAGGATGAGGCGGCACAACTGGCCGGCTGTCTGCTTGCCATGAAAAGTGGTGGCCGATACCTGGATGGTTGTGCCGGTGTGGGAGGAAAGACGACCCATCTGGCGGAACTACTGCCCAAAAAAGCTACCTTGATGGCCATAGAGCCTGAAAAAAGACGATATTGTCTGCTGCAGGAAAATCTCTGTCGTTTACAAATTACGGGAGTCGCCACCCGGCGTATGAGTATTGCATCATTTGCCGCAGAAGCAGAGGGTTTGTTCGATGGAATTTTACTCGATGTCCCCTGTTCCGGTACCGGGGTGATTGGTCGGCGGCCGGATATTCGCTGGAACAGGTCGCCGGAGGATCTGCAGGGATTGCAGGAACAGCAGTTGCAGTTGCTGACGACGGCAGACTTACTGCTGGCCGATGATGGAGTTCTCGTCTATGCCACCTGTTCCCTGGAAGAGGAGGAAAACAGCGAGGTTATCAGGATATTTCTTGCCGGGCATCCTGATTATTATCTTGAAAATGCCGGTGCCTTTTTACCATCACCTGCAAAATTACTGGTAGATGCGGACGGATTTTTTCAGCCGACGCCGGAGCAGGGACTTGACGGTTTTTTTGCCGCCCGGCTGCGTAAAAAAGTCCTGAATTGAGCGGTTTTCATTTCGCAGGGTCTGCTGTCTTTGCGCTGTTCCATTATAGTTAGGGCCATATGTGACAGCACAGGTAAGGAACGAGCCTCCGAGGCCTGCAGATCGGGTTACAATGCCCAAGGTGTCAGTCTTCGTCAACATGGCACGCATCCTCATCACAGAGCGCCTCGCAGGTATGACAGCCGTGGCATTCATCAATGTTTACCGGCACCGCCTTTTCTTCTATTAGATCATACACCTCACCGGGGCAGGATTCCACGCATTCACCACAGCCGGTACATTTTTCACTGTCTACCGATATTTTCCACATTGTTCGTATATTCCAATAATTATTATGCCGGTTAATCACCCCTCTTTGAGCAGGCGTATATCCCAGGCCTCGGAACGGTTTTCATTGGCGGGGTTATCGACGATACGGAATTCAAAAATACGCTGATTGTCCTGAAAATGGAAGTCCCCGTCCAGGGTAGACTTGGAGAGATGAAAAAAAACACTCTTGGACTGCAGGCCGGATGCCCCCAGGGTAAAATAGCGAAAAAAGCCGAAGCCTTTATCCTGATTATAGTGAATAACAGTGCCGCGCCGCCACTGTTCATCATTGTGAGGAGATGTGCCGTATATCGGTAACAGTCCGGGGATCAGGAAACCAGATAGATAAGAATCGGCAGCTTCACGCAGCTCAAAGCTCACATTATGAAAACCGATGATTTCCACCCGACAACCCATGTTCTGCAGGGCCGTTACCAGGCGGATGAAGTCGCCATCCCCGGTCAGCAGGATGATTCGGTCCAGGTTGCGGGCCTGCAGGAGGGCGTCAATGGCGAGATCCATGTCGGCATTGGCCTTGGTGGTGATATTTCCCTCCTCGTCCTGATAGCGGCGGACATATTTCTTGATAATCTTGAATCCGCACTGCCGCAGGATGTTGTGATAGCTGTAGACCTTCTGCCGGTAATCCGTATCGGCACGGGTTCTCTCCCGATCTTCGGCCAGGTAACAGTTGGCCCGCAGCATGGCCGAGTTGCCGGCATCGGCAAGATTAACCAGCACGTCGTAGCGCATGCCGTAGCCGCCGCTCATCTTGATGTTTTCCGCATCGACATAGATGCCTGTTTTCAACATTTTTTTACTTCTCTGTCAGATTATATTCGTTTGGACTTTGCGCCGAAAGTCAGCGTTAGCACCTGTCCTGATCGTTTCAGAACAGTTATTCCCACTCAATGGTTGCCGGCGGCTTGGAGGAAATATCATAGACCACCCTGTTAACGCCGCGAACCTCGTTGATAATGCGGGTGGATATTCGTCCCAGCAGGTCATAGGGCAGTTGGGACCAGTCGGCGGTCATGGCATCGCGGGAGTCCACACTGCGGATGGCGATCACATGCTCGTAGGTGCGGCCGTCACCCATGACCCCCACGGTCTGGATGGGCAGCAGCACGGCAAAGGACTGCCACACCTTGCGGTACCAGCCGGAATCCTTCATCTCTTCCAGG
>JALSNT010000037.1 GCA_026986885.1 Desulfobulbaceae bacterium | reverse complement strand
CAATAAAAAGGGGACAAAACCCGGTTTTGGCTCTTGATGCAGGGGCGGCCTTCTTCCCGCACCCCTACCTGATACAAAGCCGACAAAAAAACGCCGAACGTACGGCCGAAGGAATCGGCCGGGCGATGGCGGCAATGCACATCGGGGCAATCGGAGTATCACCCTTTGATCTTGCCGCAGGACCTGATTTTTTAAACGACCTCGGCAGAAAAAACAAACTGCCCCTTTTATCCGCAAATCTTTTCCCGGCCCATGGAACAAATCCACTTTTCAGACCGTATATCCTGAGAAAAACCGGCAATATGACAATCGCTGTTATCGGCCTGACCGGAAAACCGCCGCAGGAGCAGGCACAGGAAAAATTCCATATCCTCCCTTGGACGCAGACCCTGCCGGGCATCATGGATGAGGTAACCCACAAGGCCGACCTCGTTATCCTGCTATCCAGCTACGCCCAAAAGACAAATGAAAAAATAGCGGAAAGATACAAAGACATAAATATAATATTTGAAGCTGGTCAGGGAGGGGGCAATCAGATGCCGATCAACATTAACAATACCCTGCTCTGTCGGGTTACCGCTAAAGGAAAATACGTCGGAGTCATGCAGATTGACTGGAATTCCTCAAAAACCTGGGGAGACAATAGCCCTGATCGACTGAAAAAAAGTACCAACCGACTGGATAGAATAAACTGGCAGCTCAGCCGTATGCAAAAACGTCACCCGGCGAAGGAACTGGCGGGAAACCTGCAGTACCAACGACTTGTCAAGGGAAAGCAGGAGCTGGAACAACTGATTAAAACCCTAACAGAGAAGAAGGACAGCAGCCTTTCTCTCTGTCGATACAAGAATACTTTTGTTGCCATGGAGACAAACCTGCCAAAAGATAAAGCGGTTACGGCTATAGTTGATCAGACGAAACGCGAGGTCAACATGATCAACAGGAGACAGCAGCAGGAACGGCAACGACGGAAAAAACAGGGGAAAACAACGGATAATTCCGGAATATCAGCCATTATTACTTCCATGGCCGGCAGCCGGGCATGTAAAAAATGTCATCCTGCTCAGGTCGCCTTTTATCTGCAAACCGATCATGCACGGGCATGGCAGACGCTGATAGACAAAAATCAGCAGTACAACCCCGACTGCATCGGCTGTCACGTCACCCTGCCCTCGCATAACCTGCAGGCAAACCGACGGGAAGAACTTTTCGCCGACATCCCTGCAAAATTACATAATGTCGGCTGTGAGAGCTGTCATGGCCCGGCCCTTGAGCACTCACAGAAGCCGGAGAGCATTCTGCCGGCAAAGCCTCAGCAAACCACCTGCCGCCGATGTCATACGCAAAAACGTGATAGAAATTTTGATTATTCAAAGAAAATAATCAAAGTAAAATGCCCTGCCGGCTGACAACACAATCATAAAAAAAGGATGGTCCCAGGCCGGGACCATCCTTTTTTTATTTTTTTAATTTCGTTAACCTGGTACGTCTTTATCAGCAGCCAAAAGCCTTCTGCAGATTGGGTACAACCTGTTTTTTCCGGCTCATCATGCCGGGAACCCACATGGAATCACCATCCATTTTAGCGCCGAATGCACCTTCAATAACGGCAGGATCATCGGAAAGAACCAACAGGTCGGTTCCCTCTTTAACAACATCCGTCAGCATCAGCAGGATTGTGTGATGTCCGCCTGCGGCTTTCTGCTCTTTCATGGCGTTAAGCAGGTCATCACGGATATCGGCAACCTGTTCCAGAGTTGCCAGCTCAAGCTGACCACAGCCAACCTTGTTGCCGTTCATGTCAAAATCTTTATAGTCACGGTTGAGCAAATCTTTTGCAGGCACGCCATCAACAGAGCTTTTGGCCTTGAGCATTTCCATAAACAGCTCATCGGTATCACTTACCCCGGCGATTTCCTTTAACTCGGCAACCGCCTTTTTGTCCTCATCGGTGCAGGTGGGTGACTTGAAATTAACCGTATCACTGAGGATAGCAGACAGCATCAAACCTGCAACCTTGCCGTCCAGGGTTACACCGGCAATATCGTAGAGCTGTTTGAGAACAGTACCGGTGCAGCCTACAGGTTTAACACAGCAAAAAACAGGATTATTGGTCGTTACATCACCAATTTTATGATGATCAATAATGGCAACCACATTATTGGCATCAAGATTATCCGGGGCCTGATTCAGGTCGCTGTGATCGACCAGGGCAATGGTTTTGCCGGTGGCATCGGTCATGATCTCCGGGGCGCTGACACCAAAACGCTCTAAAACCGTTACAGTCTCAGGATTCATTTCACCCTGCATGGATGGAACAGCATCTTCACCCTGAGCCTTAAGCAGTTCAGCGTAGGCGATGGCAGCGGTTACGGAATCGGTATCCGGATTTTTGTGGCCAGTTACATAAACAGACATTGGTACTCCTCCTTAAATCGGTTGTAATAGACAGCTATGGGGATGCGATCATCCTTTCAACGGTAACTCGGAAAGCCCGAAATTGTGTAAAACGTCAAAACTTTAGCTCGTTCCTCTGCAAGCGTCAAGGAGAAAAAGATTAGGACTCCATTAGGATAAGCCAATTTTAACAACATGTTAAAGAGCAATGATTATTAAACAAATTTGCCATCAAAAAAATATCTATTTTTCTTTTTCCATTGCCGGTACTTTCTGCTACATTATATAATCTAAATTAAGCGTTTCACTCATCTGCAATTGGAAAAAAAGATAAATGATTATAAGATGTTTTCTTTATAAAGTGTTACAGGAAGCCCAGGCTCCGGCCCAGAGAAACGCTCAATTCAGATATGATTGTAATGTGGACTGAAAATGGTCGAGATCGCCCTGGCCGCGTATCCGGCAAGGAACAATGTCCTCCCGCAATGGTGCGGCCTGAAATATCCATGGCCCCATGTAAGAAAAATTAAAAAAAATGATTCAGCTGGAACGACCTGATCCGGAACAAAACGGCCGGATCCAAAAAAACTCTCTGGTTCCTCTTGCCCTGCTGAGCTTTCTTATCTGTGCCGTTCTTGTCGGCGCCTGGGCTTTTCTGAGTCCCACCAGCCCCTGGCAACTAAAGAAAAAGAATCAACATCCAGGCGAACAGGCGACTGTTGCTTCCCCTGTCTCACCTTCTCAACCCGCCGCAGCAATCCCGATCAAAACACCTGCGAAGGCAGCTTCTCTACCTGAACAACCGATAACGACAACGGGGCAGAAGCAGGAACACCCGCCTGAGAAAAAATTCGCCGCAACAGAACACACGGTGGACAATCATGAAGGGTGCAGGGAACTTGCCCGGCGACTACACGCTTTTTTCATCCTTCTGGACAACAAAGAATATATTCGTCAATTCCATTTAGGCGCACCTGCCCAGCAATATTTTCTGGGACTGGCGAAAAAACTTCTGCGCAACCCGCCCGTTGTTTCCAGGGAAACAGATGACCTGTACACCATGCTCAAAAACATGGCTCACTTTTTTCGGATAATCGGCGGCAGGAATATCACTATTATCAAAACTATTCTTGATCGGGAAAGGGACACCATTGAAGATGTAGCAGCGGATCTCTTTCAATGGATAACCGGGGCCGGATGCAGTGAGCCGCAATTTTCCTTCCAGGCCCCGCTGGATAAGCTGTATGAATACGCAGGTTTTTTCCTTAATTCGCTGGGTGGCCGATCATACCTGTTTCGCCGGGATTCACGTTCCCGCCTCCTGGTCAGTTACTATGCCATCCTTGTGGTTGATCATGCCAACAGCGCCCGGTTGAATAAATACGGCATTGACCTGCGGCCGATTATCCCCCGGACGATCAAGGAAATTGAAGACTCAAACCAGTTGATTTACAAAGAAAGGTATCTTGACACCCTCTATGGACTTATGGAAAAATATCCCCGGACGACCAAAGTAAGCCGTAGCAGCCGGCTCCATGAACCCCAGCTGCACAACACCGCTGCCCCTCAGCAGGGCTGACAGGAAACAGCGATAGACACAGGCGAGAACCGACCGGCAACAGCGCTTTCCGTCACCACTCCTTAATCTCTGCTGCCGCCGAAGAAACGCAGCAGCATCAAAAAGAGATTGATAAAATCCAGATACAGGGCCAGAGCGCCGATAATCGCCCCTTTCCTGATAGCGCCCTCACCCTGCTGCATAATCCCCTGCTCACCCATATGTTTAATCTTCTGGACATCCCAGGCGGTCAGGCCGACAAAAACCAGGACGCCGATAACGGAAATCGCCCAGTAAAGGCTGGAACTTTTCAGGAAAAAATTCACCACCGAGGCAATGATAATCCCGATCAACCCCATAAACATAAAAGATCCCATACCGGACAGGTCGCGCCTGGTCACCATACCGTAAACGGCCATGGCTCCGAACATGCCGGCGGTAATGAGAAAGGTACTGCCGATGGAGGCCCGGGTATAGGCTAAAAAAATAGTCGACAGGGTCAGACCGTTTAAGATGGAATAGCCAAGGAAGAGGCCGGTTGCCGTCCCTGCCTGAATTTTTTCAATGCGGGCGGAAAGGTAAAAGACCAGGCCCAGTTCGACCAGCAGCAACACCATAAACAGAGGGCTGGCGGCAATGGTCAGGGCAAAACCGGTACTGGCGGTGAAAAAAGCGATGATTCCGGTCAAACCGAGACCAATGGCCATCCAGTTGAAGACCTTGGCTAAAAAAACTGTGGACGCTTCCCGGCGTGCCTCGGTAACGGTAATCGGTGTGGTTTGATACTGTGCTTCCATAAAAATGCTCTCCCAAAAAAAAAATAAACGTCATCGGTCAGGCGCAATTTAACCCTGATCGGATATTTAACTTCTGCTCGTACCTCCATCTCCAGTGGCAAACAAAGACAGAGTGTCTTATATTGTAATCAATCTTTGCAAGAAGGCAACCCAAACAGGATTTAATAGCATCGCAAAATTCTAATCCCCCCGTTGTATGTTGCAGGGAGTTTCTCAACATACTTGCTCGACACCCTAAACAGGATAAAAAATATGAAAATTGCAATAAGCGGTAAAGGCGGGGTTGGTAAAACAACCATCATGGCGCTGCTGGCCGGCGAGCTTAGAAAACAGAGCCGCGAAGTACTCGTTATTGATGCCGACCCAAGCCCGCATATGGCTGAAACTCTTGGATTTAAAGACGCAGGCAAAGTTAAGCCCATCGCCGAAATGACCGGGCTTCTTGCCGAGCGGGCCGGCAAAACCGAAGGGTCACCCTTTTACAATCTCAATCCCGACGTCAACGACCTGCTGAGAGATTTCATGCTTGAGCATGACGGCATGCGCCTCATGGTGCTGGGCGCCATCCAGGTAGCGGAAGGAGGGTGTGCCTGTCCGGAGAATCATGTCCTTAAAAAAATGCTCAAAAAAATGCTGCTGGCCGCGGGTGAGGTAGTGCTCCTGGACATGGAGGCCGGG
>JALSNT010000036.1 GCA_026986885.1 Desulfobulbaceae bacterium | reverse complement strand
CCATGTTAGGCGACTGGATTACCCGGGAAGGAGCGCCCTACAGCCAGTACACGCCGCGCTCCTCGGATTTTATGCCCGGCCATTTTCGCAGCTTTTATGCAGTTACCGGCAATCAAGCCTGGCAAAGCGTTTTACAGACCACCCAGGCGGCAATTTCCCAGGTGCAGACAGATTACAGTCCGCAAACCGGGTTGCTGCCCGATTTTCTGGTACCGGTTTCGGGTAATGACCACCGGCTGCAACCGGCGCCGCCCAATTTTCTGGAAGGTCCGGACGACGGTCATTACGAGTATAACGCCGGCCGCGATCCCTGGCGTATCGGCACCGATGGACTGGTAAACGGTGATCCCCTTTCCCTGGCCCAGACCAGAAAAATCGCCGACTGGGTCTACGCGGCCACCAACGGCCGGGCAAAAAACATTAAAGACGGCTATTTCCTGGACGGCGGACCGCTGCGGCCGGAGGATGATTTTACCAGTTTTTTTGCCGCTCCCTTCGGGGTGGCGGCGATGACCAGGCCGAACCAGCAAACATTTCTCAACGATATTTACAGCCGAATCAGACAACGCCATGAGGATTATTATGAGGATTCGGTCACCCTGCTCTGTATGCTGGTGATGACCGGCAACTTCCAGTCGCCGACGCAGCCGGTGACACAACAGGGGATGGCCATGCCGCCGATCAACATGTTGCTGCTCGGCAAGTAGAAACAGAAATAAAGGTGGTAGATTATCCCTGTTTCTGCTCCTCAAGCAGGTCATTGGCCTCCTGTACGGTCATATTTTCATGGATCAGGCCGTGGACGGCGGAGAGCAGGGGAACGGCATTGGGACTTTTCCAGACGTTTCTGCCCATGACAATACCGCTTGCTCCTCCCTGCAGGGCGCCGTAAATCATTTCCAGGGTGTCAAGATCGGTCTCACATTTAGGACCGCCGGCAATGAGTACCGGGACCGGGCAACCGGCAACCACCTTGTCAAAATCAGTTTCGGTGTAATAGGTCTTAATGATGTCGGCGCCATGTTCCGCGCCCACCCGGGCGCCGAGAGCTATAAACTTCGGGTCTTTCTTCTTGTCCTCATTGGTCTTGCCCAGACCGATAACACCCAGCATGGGTACGTCCCATTTGCGGCACTGGGTGGCCAGGGACGCCATGTTAATAAGCGTTTCATGTTCATAGGCGGAACCGACAAAGGCGCTGGTGGCTACACAGTCGACGCCTAACTGCAGAGCCTCTTCCACGGTGGCGGTCAAGCCTTCATGGACCAGTTCCGGTCCGGCAATGGTGGCGCCGCCGCTTGCCCGCAGGATAACACCGGGATCACCAGCCGGATCAAAGGCATGGGTATAGATACCCTTGGTCATCAGCCAGCAGTCGATCAGACCGGTGGCATCAAGATCATCAATGGTCTTACGGATATTGACGATTCCGCTCATGGCGCCCAGGGCCATGCCGTGGTCCACGGCAATGACCAGGCTGCGACCGGTTGATTTACGAATTATTTTATTGAGTCGTCGTTGCTTTCCCTGCATGATGTTCTCCTGTTTGACAACCTGATAACTTGTTAAGCAAAGGTGACAATACCTCGCACCATCTCCTGATTCTTCGCCTTTTCCACCGCGTCAAGAAAACTGTCCAGGGTAAACCGGTGTGACAGCAGATCGGATACAATGATTTTTTTGTCACGAATCAGACGTAAACACTGACGGAAATGCCCAGGTGTAGAGGCGAAGGTGCCGGTCAAGGTTATTTCCTGATAATGCAGCCAGCGCGGATCAAGCGGGATCTCACTTGCCGGCGGCCCGCCGAAAATATTGCAGACACCTCCCTTGGCGGTTAATTTCAAACTTGCGCCGATTACCGAGGGGATACCAAGAGAAATAATAACCGCATCCGCGCCACGACCATTGGTCAACCGCTGCACTTCCCCTGCAAGATCAACTGCGCCCGAGTTGATCAGATGATCGGCCCCCATGGTTCCGGCCAGGGAAAGGCGCTCCTCAAGCAGGTCGGCAATCATAACCTCACAACCGTGATATGCGGCTGTTTTCAGATGCATTAGCCCCATGGGTCCGGCGCCGATGATCAATACTGTCCGTCCCTTTTCCAGTCGGCAGGTTGCTGCCGCTGCCAGGGTACAGGAAAGCGGTTCGGCAAACACGGCATCCTCGAAAGAAAAATCATTCTCCAGTTTGACGACACCGCCGATATCAACAATTTCCCTCGGCAGGCGGACATATTCGGCAAATCCGCCCTCAATCCCGTGGCCGAGGCCGAATTCAGCCTCACAGAGATTATGTCGACCCTGCAGGCAATATCGGCATGTACCACAGACGGCTATGGGATAGACCGCAACCCGGTCACCGACGGAAAAACCCGATACCCCTTCACCGATTTCGGCTATCTCGCCGACAACTTCATGACCAAGGATTGTTGGTAAATCCTTGGGAATCCCCTGACCAAGCAAGGTTTTTATATCAGTGGCGCAAATCCCGGCGACTGCTGTTTTGACCACAACCTCACCCGGACCGGCCTTGGGATCGACATACTCTTCAATGCGAATGTCATTTACGCCATGGACAACGGCAGCTCTCATAGATGTCTGTCCTGATAAAAGATTTAAGGTATGAAAAGGATGCGGCCGGTGGCCGCTCCCTCGTTAACTATGGCCCGAATTGAGCGATTGTCATTTCGCCCCAAATATGCCGGTTTTGTGCTGTTTCATCGAAGCCTCGCCCCTCGCTTACCTGTAGTAGTTGGGCCTACATGGGGCAGCGCTGGTAAAAGCGAAGACTCCGAGGCCTACAAGCTTGAGGATGAAACGCTCAATTTAGTATCTTAACAATTATATTCGTGTTTTTGTGGCAGAAAATAAGCTCGAAATCCAAATATCGAAATCCGAAACAAATTCCAACTCCGGAATATTTCAATGACACAAACAAGGGCAATTGACAGTATCGAGCATTGGAACCATATTGATCATTCGGTCTATGGTTTTTGATATTGTTTCGAATTTCGAATTTCGAATTTTTTATTTCTTATTTCGCATTTTCCGGTTTATCCGGGTCAGGTATGGGCATTTTCGATAAGGAGGCGCACCTTTTCCGGGTCTTTTTTTCCAGGTTCGGCCTCGACCCCGGAGCAGAGATCAACCCCGGCCGGTTGAACTTCGGCAATGGCCCGGCCGACGTTTCCCGGATCTATACCGCCGGCAAGCCAGATGGGTACGGAGGTATCAACCTGATCAATCAACTGCCTGACAACATGCCAGTCGGAAACCATACCGGTACCGCCGAACTTCCGTACCCCCTGCAACACCGCCACCGTATCAAAAATGAGAAGATCAATTCCGGCATCCACATAAGCATGCACCTTTTCTAAAAATGCATTGAAATCAATCTCCTTTCCCGCTTCCGGCAGATGAATCGACTGCCAGAGCCGCACCTCCGGAAACTGCTGTTTCAGCTCCCGGATATGGGAAAAATCTTCCAGATTCAGGAATTGAACCGCATGGGGATGCAGGCAGGCCATTAGATATTGCAGCCGTTCGGGTTTCATGTGAAACACCAGGGCCACACCCATGGTCGTGTCTATGGGAGAGGCGGCAAAGAGCGGCGCTGCCTCGTCGATGGTGAGGGAGCGGGGTGAAAAATCAACCTCGATCACCACCCCGAAATAATCAGCCCCATATTCGGCTGCAAGTTGGGCATCCTCCACGCTGGTGGTGCCGCAGATCTTCACCTGGGCCTGTTTTGCCATGGGCGATTATCCTTTCAACCAGTTATCGTTCATAAAGGATTTTTCAACACCGTTTTCGGTGATGGTGCCGCCCATGTTGTCCACCATGGTTTCAATTATACGGCTTTCCGGAACATTGCTGTCTTTAAGATACTGTAAGATTTTATCATAGGTTTCCTGGTTCCGGGTCAGGGCAAAGATGGTGGGACCCACCGAACTCATACCTGCGATCTCGGCACCGATGCCGCGAAAGGTGTTTATGTAGCTGTAAATCGGCGTTCCATACGCGCCATGCTGTTCACATTCCGCCCGCTTGGAACCGAGATACGAAATATCAAACAGGGCATCACCGATCTTTTTCAAATCGCCGCGGATCATGGCCGGGATCATATCCAGGAGGACAAGTTCGGCCTTGGCTCCGGCCTGCATGGAATCAAGAAACCTGGCCCGGCGCAGGAGAAGCTCGGCTTCCGATTCCGCTGATGTCTCCTTGCCGGTATACTCATCCTCCAGGCTGGCGACATCGGGGATAAAAATAATAGCCCTGGTGTCCGGCAGCGGTACCCGATAGACCATGGTCAGATCATCACTGGCAACGATCCAGCCGCCGTTGACCCCGGCCATGGCGCCGATACCGGTTTCAAAGGCGGGCAACAGGTATTCCGGCCCGATGGGACTTTCCTCACAGGCATGAAATCCCATGATTCGGCGCAGTTCCCAGCCGTGAAACGGCCGCCCCAGCACCTCGTTCATACCGAGACAGACCGCGCACATGGAGCCGATGGAAGAACCCAGACCTACATGCCGCCGTTTGTGATCTTCAAGCTCAATTTCAAATCCGCCCTCATAGTTCAGCAGTTTTTTAAAGGCATAGGCAAAATGTCTGGTGATAAGCTGCCGGTCGCCGTTGACCCGTATTTCAGCTTCGGGAATGGCCTTGACCGTGGCATGAAAAAAAATCTCCACGGCAAAGCCCAGGCCACCACCTCCCGGTCGATTAAGATTAAAACGGTTCATGTCCAGAACCGCAGGATGCAGCCGGGAAGGTACCTTGACCTTCACTTGGCGGCAGGTATCGACAGTCCGCACCTCTTTAGCCTCAATGCCCATCATCTCGTAGGAATAGATGAAATTTTCATTGCCGGGTTCAAATTCTTCCAGAACCGTGGTGATCTTGTCAAAGGGGCCGCCGATAATACCGATTTCAATTTTTTGTTTTGCCACGCACTTACCTCCCAAACGTCAACTATTAATCAAATGATTTTCCCTCTATATCGAAAAAAATTCCAATAAATAACGCTTTGGAATCATACATATTCTTAGATGATGAGAATACAACAGAAGGGTGATGTTTCGCCACGCATATTCCACAGGAAAAGAAATCTCTGCAAATGATAGTGTGAAATCTGCACAGATACAGGTGACCGCCATTACCAGCAGATCTTCACTTGTCGTACAGGACACCAGGCAGACCTGTCACCGGGAGGACTTGCCGTAAAATGAAAACCGTCAGTGCACGGCAACATCACAAATAATCAGGAAAAATTACATGGTTGCAGGATACTTGTCAAGAAGAAGCTCTACGCGGCAGATACGAGGAGGATGGATGCTCCTCACCCTTTTCAGGATAAACCACACCGTATCGCTGCTCGACAAACATTTCGTCGACGACACGGACGATGGTCAAGATAACGACCACTAA
>JALSNT010000035.1 GCA_026986885.1 Desulfobulbaceae bacterium | reverse complement strand
AGGGGAGTTTTTTTATACTTTTGTTGTACCCTTGAGTTCTTTGTGTCCTTGATCTACCGGGCCATTTTTCTCTTGCGGATAGCGGCATTGTGAGAGCGGTTTTCGGGCAAACAGGGCCCGGGCCAGCAATGCGTCCCGGCCATAAATGTCCGGGAAAAAAAAGACCTTGCTGCCATCCCTGTCCGCCCGGACCGTCCGATACAGGATATGAACCGGAATCCGTCTGCTCAGGAGAATGACCTTTCGTTTGCCGGCATCAATAAGCTGTTGTAACTGCTTTTCATCTAAATGTTTTTTCATATCTTGCAGCACATAAACGGCAAGGGCGACGGGCCTGCTGACCCGGATGCAGCCGTGGCTGAAGCTTCTGTTTGATCGTTTAAAAAGTTGCCGGGCAGGCGTGTCATGCAGGTAGACATGGTAGGGGTTGGGAAAGATAAATTTAATCCTGCCTAACGCATTGGTCGGTCCGGCATCCTGACGCAGCCGGTAACGTTTAATGCCCTTGCCGATGGTCCGCCAGTTTATGGCCGCCGGGTTGATTTCCGGTGAATTTTTCGACCAGCCCCGGAAAATACGAATATGCTGTTTGCGTAGATAGTCCGGATTGCGGATCATGTGCGGCACAATTTCTTTTACCGCTATTGAATCGGGAATATTCCAATAGGGATTGATGACCAGGTATTTCATCATCCCGGTAAAGACCGGTGTTTCATGGTATTTCTTACCGACGATAACCGGCATGCGTAATTGTATCTGCTCGTCGGTTGCGCCGAATAGCTGGAAACCGGCGATGTTGACAAAAATTCGTTTGCCGTTTAGCCGGTGCGGCAGCCACCGCCAACGTTCCATGTTAAGAATTATTTTACGAATAAGCCGGGAAACGGGAATGTTCATGGCTGTTAGTGTCTTTTTGCCGATGACGCCATCGGGTTCAAGTTGAAAGCGGCGCTGGAAATTTCGGACCGCCGCCACCATTTCCCGGGTGTACATTTCGTTTTCATTGTGCATCCTGCCGGTTGTCAGGATACCGGTTGCAAGCAGCCGTCGACGGATCAGGGGTAAGCGGGGATCGGTCATGCCCGGTTTGATTGTCCTGCCGGCCGGGATTGTGTCCCACCCGCCTTGATCAAAAAACGAACGATATCTCGCCAGCGCCTTACGTAATCCTGCGTAGTCAGCATGCGACGGCGCCTGACTGCGCATAAATTTTTTTATGTTATGCGTAGTCAGACCCGCCTGCACAACGGCAAAAAGATCGACTTCCCTGTCCCGGGCAGCGGCAAAGAGCCGGGGATCAAGCAGGCAGGGGGCAGCCGATCCCTCACGCATATCTGTCACCCAGCGGCCCAGGTCCATGGTCAGCAGCACATCGAATCTGACGCGGGAGGTAATGTCCCGCCGGGGCAGGAGGGTCAGTATTTCGGCGACCTTGTAATCATCGGGATTGAGTCCGTCTTCAAAACTGTCCTGCAATACCTCTATCAGCTCTTTGGCCCTTTCAGTCGGCATGTTTGTGTCTTCGGTCAACCATAACGGCTGCATCCCATGCTGCCTGTACAGTTTGATAAGGGCATCATCGGTAACGGCCGGATCTGAACCCGCGCTTATGAAATTCAGGGCAGCGGTTGGTTGATTTTCAAGAAACCGTGTCAGCGCGATCTTGAGGGAATGTGCCGGTTCGGCCGCGTCTGCCGGGTAACCCGAGAGGATCGACAGCAGTGGCAGGCAGGTAAAAATGAAAAAAAGGAGTTGCCCCGGCGGTAGAAAATCCTTGGCGGCAAAAGGGCGGAGAAAAAATGCGGGCTGTAGGCAAAAAGGTATTTTCCGGAGGTTGGAATTATCTGGCATGCTTTTCCTGGGTTATTAAATAATAAGGGGAGTTACCTGTTAACTATATCAGGTTCCCCGGAGTCACTCAAACTTAAATTGAGAGATTTTCATTCATCCGGAGTCTCCACGTAGTGAAGCTTAGTCGCAACACTTTTACAGAAAAACTATTTATAATCATTTATCTTTTTTAATTTGCAGGTGGATAAAACGTTTAATTGTGGTGTGATAATCTGCAGGGATGTTAGCGGTTTGATAGTTGTTTTCGATTCTGCTCGTAGTTTATAGTTGAAATGTTGACAGGGAGCCGTGTAGTAATTGTGAAAAAAATGATTTACAATTTTTATCATAGCTTGGCCGCAAGTGTTTGCTTTGGTCTTGAATTGAAACCTTGCCGGAAATTTGTAGTAGAGATGTGACGCCTGCTTTACCTCGCCTTCTTTTTGTCCCATTTTCTCAATTCAATTTCCCGATTTTTGGAATATTTGTACAAAAAATCGGAAATAAACTTGTTATCACACTGTATTCATGTATGTAACTAATTAAATAGAAACAAGATTTTGATTTCAAAAAAATCAAGATATTGTAATAATTTTTTCCGTAAATCCGGAAATTTTACGATCGTCTCTTTCTGCCAAGAGATTCCTCCCGGATAAAGTTTCAGGATGATAGATATAACAACCTGGAATTACGTATTATATTGACTTTGATTGCAGTCGGCAGCCATGGTTGAAGTTGGAATAAAAATTGCAATTACTGGTAAGTAACTGGTAAGCATGACATTTTTTTCCTTTGCAGATGATGTCACTGGGACACGAACAAATATTTTTTATGCTGGGTCAGGTTTCCCGCCTGTAGCAAGGATGGATGAAGCCGAGTCCTCTATTTAGTGTTGGCGCAGGCTTATCTCTCATGACTTGGTAATACAATAAACATAGAAAATCAAGCTGTTATGATTGTAAATTTTGCATAGTTGATTTTCGTATACATAAATAATTAGGTCGGCCACGAAGCCAGGGGCATTATGAAATAATAAATGGAGGAACCTGTAAATGAAAAAGAGAATACAAAACACCATAACTCTGCTCTCGGCCGGAATGCTTCTGGGATGCCTGGCGCACAACAGCCTGGCCGCACCATTTCAGAACGGAGATTTCGAGACCGGGGACTTCTCACCGTGGGCAGGAACAATTGATGATTATATCACACCTGTCAACGTCTCGTCAGACAGTTCAAGTTACTTCCAACTCATTCACTCTCCGGATCCATCGTTCTCCTGGATTGCTCAGGTTTCCCTGGACGACACCTATTTCAACAACACCCTGTACCAGAACTTCACCATGGACACCCTTTCTGCCGGTGAAACCATGGATATTTCTTTCTGGATAGACTGGTCGCCCACCGATGAAACTTCCGATGGCGCATCCGTGGTGCTGGAAGATATCGGCGGTAATACGGCATTGGATTTATTGGATGGCATTTCCGACACCGACCTGCTGCAGGGTACCTGGGTCACCCAGGATATCACATCATTTGCTCAGACCTATGGCGGCCCGTAAGCGCTCACAGGCGGCAATAACGCCCTGGCACATTATGTACTGTGTGTCAGGGCGGACCTGCTTAAAAAATATACCAGGAGGCCATGATGATACAAAAACTGACCACGCTTGTTTCTCTTTTGATTTTTCTGACCCTGCCCCGGATGAGTTGGGCAATAACTGCAGATGATGTTACGACTTTGAACTATTTTGTTATTTACAAATATAATGAGCCTGATAACGGCCCGAATCTTGGACCAATACTTAATGCCCTTCTTAACGAATCAATTGCAGAAGGACTCGTTGTCAATAATTTAGTTATATCAGAGTACGGTTTGCTGGATCCACCAAACCCCTGGTTTTATTATGTCGACCATGATGGCGGAAGTGGCGTGGATTTTGATATTACGGGGCAGAATAACCTTGGCAATGGGATGTATGGCTATTTTTCAGATCCCGGGCAGGCATATGTATTGTCGGATGTGACAAGGTATGATGAGCAACGCGGTAAATATATTCGGACTATCACACGGCTTTTTGGTTCGACATGGCTATCTTCCCTGCGCCTGGATTTAGAGCCGTCCACCGACGAGGCGCCCCTTGATGTCACTGCTGTCTGCAACATTGACGACCCGGAATTTTCCCCCGTATCCTATGAGTTTGATCCGGGAGACGAAAGTCCTGTTCAGACCTCAACGGATGGCTCTTTCAACTACACATATCAGATTCCCGGCACCTATCAGGCCATCTGCAGGGGATACAACGACGAGGGAGTGAACATAGCATCTGCCCCGGTTACCGTGACCGTACTGGAGCAGTCGGAAGTACCCCCGGTGATCGACTCGTTCACCGCTGAGCCTGTAGACGGCTATGCGCCTC
Organism: Desulfobulbaceae bacterium; assembly: GCA_026986885.1. The sequence continues at coordinate 1,200 of JALSNT010000035.1, read as the reverse complement.
TCAGCGTCACGTTTACCTGCAATGCCCATGATCCCGACGGAGGGGATATCGAGTCCATCGAATGGTATCTCGGTGATTCCCAGTGGCCCGAATTGACCACGGACAATAATTTCACCTTCACCCATGAGTACACTGAACCGGGAACCTACACTGCCCATTGCGAGGTCTGGGATGATGACGACCAAAACGCCGTCAGCGATGACATCACCATAACGGTCCATGCGCCGGTTGTGTTTCACCAGCTTGATGTTACCGTGCAACCGGAAACAGGGGAAGCAGGCCTGGTGACGAGCAACACGCAGGATATTTCCTGTCCGGATGACTGTACGGAAAGTTACATGGACGGAACCGATGTGGTCCTGACGGCCATGCCGGCGGCTGGATACATCTTTGCCGGATGGGATGGCGATTGTGCTGGTTGCGCTGGTAATAGAGAATGTACAGTCACCATGACCAACGACAGGCATTGCCAGGCAACGTTCACCCCCGCCCCCAATGAGCCGCCTGAGATCACCTCTTTTACGGTTGATCCGACTTCAGGCGAGCTCCCCCTGCAGGTGACCGTAAGCTGCCTGGCCGCAGACCAGGACGGCAATGTTGCGGCCTATACGTTCAATCCCGGGGATGGCGGCACACCTCTTACCTCGGATGACGGCGCCTTCAGCTATACCTATGCCGCTGCCGGAAGTTATCAGGCCACCTGCACGGCTTATGATGACGATGACGCAAGTGTCACCTCTGCCCCTGTCACGGTGACGGTGGAAGAGGCCGGGCCGGTTTGGTCGGTAATCGATGGCATGGAGTTCTCCCGCTCCAGGACCCTGATGGACCGCATAAACCATTGCTTTTTCGTCTTTCTGGATATAACCAACAACAGCGGCGCGAACCTGGACGGCCCGGTGCGCATGGTGCTTGAAAATGCCACCTTGGACCTCAAGGCCGACGGACCCGGCATGGACCCGGACGGCATCACCGAGAACGGCGACCCCTACTTCATCATCGTGCCGGAAGGTGAAAGCCTGGACAACGGTCAAACGCTGGCAGACCGACGTCTTGACTTTGTTCTCAGGAGGGCAAGGCTCACGTTCGATCTCAGGTTCGAGCAGTTTGGGCAGTAGGGTTTAACTGGTTTGTTGGGTTGGGAAAGTGGGTATTTAGATGAACCCGCAACCCAACTAACCCACAACCACGAACCTTATT
>JALSNT010000034.1 GCA_026986885.1 Desulfobulbaceae bacterium | reverse complement strand
ACAGCACACCATTTTTCCATACAAAACGGAGCAATTCCTTTTGCGGACGTTTACGACCACATCCCCTGCAGGTACGCATGGGAACATGCCCCCTCCGCATCAGGATTCTCCGCCACCATTTTCAGGCTGTTCTCCATTATCTGCAGAGGACATATTATCCTGAGAAGTCGTATCCTTCTGTCCGCCTGCAGCTGTTTCACCATCACCCGAATCAACAACGGCCTTACTTGCATCCGGCGCCGGCGATTGTTCACTTTCAGTTTGTTCACTTTCATCATTCGCTGCCGGGGAGGTATTCACGACCGGAACATTTTCTTCCGGAGATACTGCCACCGGAGGAATTGCAGCCGCAAGTTGCTTAAGCTCGGCTGCCTGTTCTTCACCTATACGGGCGGCAGCGGCAAGCGCCTCCGGTTCCGTCTCAGCCAGCACAGCTGCAGAAACGATGCCGGCGGCAAATAAACGATCCGCCATTCCTTCATCAACACCCTCAATGGCCAGCAACGTCTGATAGCGCGGATCCTCAAGATTTGCATACCGCTGCTCACTCTTGACATCAATACGCCAGCTCATCAGTTTGGAGGCCAGGCGCACGTTCTGCCCCTGCCTGCCGATGGCCAGAGAAAGCTGATCATCGGGAACGACGACAAGCAACAACCTGTTTTCCTCATCGACGATAACCATGGAGACTTCCGCCGGCGCCAGTGCATTGTACACATATTTGGCGGGATCCGGGCTCCAGGGAACGATATCAATCCGCTCGCCCTGTAACTCCTGCACGACATTCTGCACACGGGATCCTTTCAGACCTACGCAGGCTCCGACCGGATCGACGTCGGATTCTATGGACGACACCGCAATCTTGGCCCGAAAGCCAGGCTCCCGGCTACATCCCATAATTTTGACGATTCCTTCCGCTATTTCCGGAACCTCCAACTCAAACAATTTAACAAGAAATTCATTACAGGTGCGGCTGAGTACCAATTGCGCATCCCTTGATTCCTGACGGACCTCCTGCAGATAGGCGCGAATACGATCACCCTGTTTGAAAGAACGCTTGGGAATCTGTCCTTCCCGTGGCAAAACGGCATCGGTCCGCCCCAGGTTGATAATCATTTTTCCCCGTTCAAAACGCTGGACGATACCGTTGACGATCGACCCCTCACGGTCACGAAACATATCATAGATAACCTCACGCTCGGCATCCCGCATTCGATGGATGATGACCTGCTTGGCCGATTGGGCGGCAATCCTGCCGAGATCGGCGATATTATCAAGTTTTTCACCGAGGTCGTCTTCAAGTTCAACCTCGGGATCCAACCTGCGTGCCTCATCCAGGGAAATCTCCGTTTCCTCGTCAAAGACCTCTTCCACCACTGTCCGATACTGAAAGACCTCGATTTCGCCAAGTTCATCATTGAACTGCACTTCGATATCCCGACGGCTGCCGAATTTTTTCCTGACCGCCGAACGGACTGCCTCTTCAATGGCATCGATAAGCAACGCCTTGTCAATGCCTTTGTCCCGGCAGATCTGATCGAGAATTCTTTTTAAATTTTCCGTTCCCACCATGCTTTTACTCCAGCCTTGCCGGTTGCCGTTTTACCTCTCGTACCGGACTCACTCATTTGTCTTCGTTCTGTTCCGGTTCCCGAAATTTCCCTTCTCAAGAACCAATCTCGCCCGCGCAATATCTTCCAGCGGCAACCGCTCTATTCCACCATCAATTTCAAGCAGGACATCTCCCTCTTCCACGCCCTGCAGCATTCCGATAAACACCCGCTGACCGTTGCGTTTATGCCGCAGCTTTACCCTTGCCAACCTGCCGGAAAAACGGATAAAGTCATTTTCTTTCTTTAAAGGACGCTCCAAACCCGGCGAAGAGACCTCAAGGTGATACGAATGATCGACGGGATCTTCTACCTCCAGATAACTGCCGACTTCACGGCTCACCCGGGCACAATCATCTAAAGTGACACCACCCGGCCGATCAATATAGAGCCGCAACACCCAACCATGCCCTTCTCGACGAAACTCGATATCCACCAGCTCAAGTTCCATGTCTGCCAGCAGGGGAGCAACAAATCCCTCCACCTGTGCTATAATACCGACCGCAGATTCACCCACCATATTCCTTTCAAGAACTACCTTTAATCAACAAAATGCCTTTCACGACCTTGAACAGCAGGCAATAAAAAAAGCGGGCAGAGCCCACTTTCTCGTACATCGATTCCCAGTCAATGTATGGCCGGTTGATTCGCCTTAAAAAAAAAGCAAATCAAAATATTGGGGGCCTGCCCATTGGAGCGGGCAACGGGGCTCGAACCCGCGACCCCAAGCTTGGGAAGCTTGTGCTCTGCCAACTGAGCTACACCCGCCCATCAATACATAAAAACGGTCAATTATACTTGCTCTATATATTTTTGTCAAGAAAACAACGAGGGATGATTTCCGGCACATAAACCTCCTGTCGAATTATGTTCGGCAATCCCGGAACCTCTTGACAGTCAAGGGTCACAGCGTTTACTTTTACTTAACCTGAATTGAGCGTTTCATGCATCTGCAATTAAAAAAAGATAAATGAGTCTGTTGAAATAATAGGATTTTCGTTCAAGATCAAGGCATACGAAAAATTTTACCACAGGCCGAATATTCCCAGGATCAAATTTTTCGTATAACAAAGAGATTGGGAGAAAATACATTAAATCAACGGACTCATAAACGATTACAAAATGTTTTTTATAAAGTGTTGCAGGCAAGCGGAACGAAGTGGAAATCGCTCAATTTAGGTATCATTATGCAGCAGGTATTACCGTTCCTTCTCTTTTTATGCATCGGACTCATCCTTAAACGATTATCGATTTTTCCCAGGGAGACCGATCGCAGTCTGAATCTGTATGTTATTTACGTAGCCCTGCCCGCCCTGATCCTGCTGCAGGTTCCTTCATTACAGCTTACCTCGCATGTGCTGGCGGCTGTTTTCATGCCCTGGGCAGTGCTGGTTGTTTCCGGTCTTCTTGTGTTAGCCGCCGGCAATCTCGGTCGCTGGCCGCGGGAAACTGTCGGCGCCCTCCTGCTGGTGGTGCCCCTGGGCAATACCTCGTTTTTAGGTATCCCCATGGTCGAACAATTCTTCGGCAGTTCCGCCGTCCGGTATGCCGTTTTATATGATCAATTCGGTTCTTTTCTGGCGCTGGCCAGCTACGGCACCCTGATCCTGGCCCTGTACGGTAAGGGGGAACATCCAGGCCTGCGGCAAACATGCATCAAGATCATTACCTTTCCACCTTTTATAGCCCTGCTCGCTGCCCTGTTTATTCCAATGGAGGACCTGCTTGCAATGCTGCGGCCGGTACTGACGATGGCCGCCGGTTCCCTGGTTCCCGTGGTCCTGGTGGCCATAGGCTTTCAAATGCAGCTTCTGCTCCCTCGGCATGAGATTATTCCCTTCACCATCGGTCTTCTCATCAGATTACTCATCACCCCGGTTATCTTTCTCCTGACCTGTAAATTTTTGGGATTAACCGGCCGGGCAATACAGGTTTCTCTCTTTGAAACAGCCATGCCGCCGATGGTGACGGCCGGAGCGCTGGCGTCTATTGCCGGTCTCAAACCGGGACTCACCTCGGCCATGGTCGGTTTCGGCATCCTCTTTTCATTTGCAAGCCTGCCTCTCATCTTTCAATGGATACAATAACCCATGGACACTACCAGCTACCCAACGCTGACCCTGGATTTCGACCGGAAGAATATACAACGGCCGGCAACTTTGCTGCAGCGAGGTTTTTTAGTACCCGTTACCGGATCGATCTCCCTGTTGCAACTTCTGCTCAATTTGCCCGGATTTGACAGCAATTACATTGAGAACCGAATCGAAACCATCTTTATCAACGGATCCGCTGCCGACTCCTTGACCCATTTCCTGGTTCCCGGCAGTACCGTGGCCCTTTCCGCAGCCATGCCCGGCCTGGCGGGAGCAATATTTCGTAAAGGCGGACCCCATGCCGGTCTGCGTAGTACTTCAGCAGCTCCCCAAAAATACCAGGAAAAAAAAGCAGGTTTTTTGACGATAAAACTCTTCAACCTGATAGCCTCCGACATGGCCGCCCCCCTGTTGCAAGAAGGTATCCTTATGAAAAATAAAGTATTAGGCCGATTTCTGCAAAACCAGGGAGAACAGCTGAAAACTTTCATTACCTGAGCATACCTGAATGATGTTTCATTGCCTGTGGATCAGCCAATAAACCTTCCCAAAAAGTCCTCCGTTATTTTAATCAAAATACACACAAACTCTGTAAACGTTCACCAGCACCCATCTTCGTCCGATCAGGCCTCCTCACATAGCGGGCTATCGGAGTCTGCGCTTACCTGACTCGTTGGCCTGCTTGAACGAATAGGTAAGCGAAGACTCCGTGGGGCACTGGTAAACGTTTACATTATGCCGGTAATGCGGGCGAAACAGCATCTTGGTGAACGGTTACCAAACTCTCCACAAGGATAACAATCTCACGCGAACAAGCTCTTCTCCGCCGAAGAGACTTTTTCCGGTTGTCTCTCCTCATTTATGGAGTATAGTTTGGATATGGATGTCATAACCACCCATATAAACGCTGATTTCGATGGCCTGGCAGCCATGATCGGCGCAAAAAAACTGTATCCGGAGGCCGAACTTGTCTTTGCCGGTTCCCAGGAAAAAAACGTCCGTGATTTCCTGGCCCAGGAATGCAGCAATATCTATGAATTTAAAAAAATAAAACACATTGATCTCAGCGCCGTTACTCGTTTAATCGTTGTTGACACCCGTCATCCGGATCGTATCGGACGCCTCAGGGAATGCCTTGCTAATCCCGGCCTGAAGATACACCTGTACGATCACCATCCCGACTACCCCGGCGACCTGCAGGGCGAGGTTGAAATCATAGAACCGGTGGGTTCGACGACTGCTCTGTTCGGTAAAATTTTTCAACAACAGGGCATAAAATTAACCGAAGAGGAAGCCACCCTCATGGCCCTCGGCATCTACGAGGATACCGGCTGTTTTCTCCACGCAACCACGACCCCGACAGACCTGGAAACCGCGTCCTGGCTGCTCCGGCAGCAGGCCAACCTTGACGTGGTAAGCCAGTTCGTGTCCCATGACTTAAGCGGTACCCAGATAGGACTGCTGGGAAAACTGCTCAAACAGGCACGAACCTACACCATCAAATCCGTGGAGGTGGTCATTGTCAAATTGACCCTGCCGGAATATGTCGATGACTTTGCCGTCCTTATCCATCGACTCATGGTAATGGAAAACATAAATGTCCTGTTCGGTTTGATCTGTATGGGCGAACGGATGTACCTGATCGCTCGCAGTCGAATTCCCGAGGTCAATGTCGGCCGCATAACCCGTGAATTCGGCGGCGGCGGCCATGCATCCGCTGCTTCGGCGACGATCAGGGATATGACCCTGTTT
>JALSNT010000033.1 GCA_026986885.1 Desulfobulbaceae bacterium | reverse complement strand
TGGCGGAGAGAATATTTTTCAGGGTATGGAATGTCTCGGCCACCGAGCGAAGACCGTCGGTAAAACTTGCCGCACCGATGGGAACCGCCATGAATTCCTGAAAGTCAACACTGTTGTCGGCATGTTCTCCACCGTTGAGGATATTCATACACGGCACCGGCAGGCGCCTGCACCCGGCCCCTCCGAGATAGGCGTACAACGGCAGGCCAATGGAGGCGGCCGCGGCCCTGGCAGCCGCCATGGAGACACCTAAAATGGCGTTGGCCCCTAATTTTTCCTTGTTCGGGGTGGCGTCAAGTTCGATCATTTCCTGATCAAGCAACGATTGATCAAGGGCATTCATACCGACAACCAGGGGCCCGATTTCCTCGTTGACGTTGGCAACGGCATGCAGAACGCCTTTGCCTCCGTAACGATTGCGGTTGCCGTCGCGGAGTTCGATAGCCTCGTTTTCGCCGGTACTTGCCCCGGATGGAACCGAGGCCGATACCCTGGTTCCGTCCTCCAGTTCCATCACAACCCGTACCGTCGGGTTACCTCGTGAGTCCAGAATTTCCAGGGCATTGACCGATGTTATTGTCGTCTTCATTGTTGTGTCCTCATGTTTGTTTTCAGGGGGGGGAAATAGCGAATGGCAGCAGTTTGATTGTGATTATATTCTCAATTTAGGTAATATATTTACGCCTGAATTCAGGTTACGATTTTCCGATCATGACAGTGGTTTTTTGTTGCCTCCCTGGGAATAAAGTATATCCTCATTGGTAAACCGCAAGGCGGGGGAGGTGGAATTCAAGCTGGGAAAAGGTATTTTTTGTTGTTGAGAGCAGCTTGAAAAGATGGTGTAATGATTTATTGTTTAGGCATAAACCAGCATGCCATAGCGGCACAACAGGTAAGTATAGACCCCTGAACAATGAAACAGAGGATACAGGAGCAGTCAATCGCAGGTAAACGTTTACGTTATGCAGGCGGAAACTTTACTGTCATTTGATCTCTGTCTTCCGTCCTCTGTTACGGATAAACCCAAAATCTTTTCTGATGAACACACATCACTGTCTACAAGGAGGCAAAAGCATGGCAAAAGTAATCACAGCCCACTACACAGTTGACACCACCGTTAAAAATGTTGTTGATGATCTCGTTAATATCGGCCTGCCGACGGAAAAAATACTTGCCGATGAAGGGGAAAAAATGGTGAAGGTCATTGCCGGAGCTTCCATTGAGGCGGAAATTGAAGAGGTATTGAAGAGGCATAAACCGGACGAGATCAGCATACACAGCCTTAAGGAAAAGAAGGTGGCGGAGACATTGACAGCAACCTATGAGGCCGCCGATACCCTGCAAAATGTTGTTGATGACCTGATCAATATAGGCCTGCCGGCAGAAGAAATTTTCGCTGATAAAGAGAACAGGGTGGTGAAGGTGATTGCGCCCAGGGTGATTGAAGCCGAGATCAAGGAAGTGATGGAGCGGCATAACCCCATCCGGGTGGAGTAGGCATCAGCCGGGGTCTGTTACTGTCTACTGAGTTGAGCCGTTTCCTTGTAGTTCGGTCGACCTGGAACGGCTCAAGGCAAAGCAGGGAAGTCCGGTCTGCGGATGGGTGCAACGCTCAATTCAGCTTTATGTCGGTCGCTTCTTGCTATTCCGACATACGCCATATAACAACAAGGGCAATAATTGCGGAGAGAGAGAGTGCGCCGGTAAGGCATTTAACGATCCATGGCGGGACCATACGCACATCCAGTTTTGCCAGTTGAATATGCAGGTGGTTGTAGCGCCAGGCGGCCAGGAAGAAGGCAGTGGCACTGACCAGAAAAAGAATCGCCGTAATAAGGCGAATGCTCCAGAAGGGAATGGTATCAAACATAAAGCGGGCCACCGCCAGACCGGAGGCAAGAAAGGCCAGGCCGGTACGTATCCAGGCGGCATAGGTTCGTTCATTGGCCAGGACGGTGCGATCAAGGGCAAGGGTATTGTTGTCCGGTAGCATAGTTTTATTTTTTGAGA
>JALSNT010000032.1 GCA_026986885.1 Desulfobulbaceae bacterium | reverse complement strand
CGATTGCCGAAAGCAAAAGTCCCATAATGCGGGTGGCAATATTCAGGCCGGTGATCCCTAATCGTTTACCGATGGGTTCTGCAAGGAGCAGCGTCAGCCAGACAATAGCCGCAACCGCAATAATACAGAGACTGATCAATATATGATCCGTCAGGTTTGCCGCCTGCTGACCCCCGACAACCACCAGACTGATAGCCCCGGGACCGGCCAGCAGGGGAATGGCCAGCGGCACCACCGCAACTTCATCCTTATCGCTGTCGGCATCTTCCTCTTCCGGACTGCGTTTTACCCGGCTCTGTTTGGCGTGCATCATGGAAATGGCCATAAGCAGGATCAATAAGCCGCCGCCGGTACGAAAGGCGGGGATGCCTATGCCGAAAAAGGCAAGCAGGGGTTCACCGATCCAGGTAGAGATAAGAAGGACCAGACCGACGGACATCGCTGTTATCCTGGCGATGGAGCGGGCTTCTGCGGGTGATCGGTCCCCGCAGAGAGAGAGAAAAACCGGGATGGCACCCAGGGGATTGACAATGGCCAGAATAGCGATGAGAGTTTTGACAAACAGTGTATGTTCCATGTGGTTGAAACGCTTAATTTAGGTCTATATGAGGCCGCTGTGGATCAGGAGAATACCGGCCAGGAGTGCAAGGAGAATAAGAAGAATGAATGTTGCCCGACGACCGGCGCGTCTGGCCTTGCTCTTTTCCCACCAGGTTGACGGACTTATGCCCTGCAGTCGAAAGGTGATGACCCCGGCGAGGTTGATGCAGAGGATATTGGCCAGGGCCAGATTCAGGGAACCGATTGCTTGTTTATAGAAGCCGCTGCTCAGCAACAGGCCACCGGTGACCAATGGCGGCATCAGGGCCACGGCGACCATGACGCCGACCAGGGAGAGCCTGCCGCCGCCTGTCAGGGCCAGCACCCCCGCGCTGCCGGAGGCCAGTGCCAGCAACAGATCCGACCAGACAAGGTGGGTGCGGGCGTTAATGGCGGCGATGGTTGGATCGACATGAACCAGCAGACCGATACTCATTCCGGTAAGAATTGCCAGCAATAGTCCGGTTACGGCTGTTTTTATGGCCCTGCTGCCGAGTTCGGTGTCACCCATCGTGTTTGCCAATGCAAACGCCACGTTGGGCAGCAGCAGCGGGGCCAGTACCATGGCGCCGATAATAATGGCCATATCATTGCGAACCAGGCCGATTGCGGCAATAATCGCCGACAGAATGACCATGATCAGATAGTTCATGGATAAAGAAACACCGGTGGCCACTACATTGTATAGTTCCTGCCGGCTGATACGATCCGCTTTGTTTTTTTTCTCCTGCCCCTCTTCCTCTTTTTTTTCTTTGGCTGGTACGTGTTCCGGACGCGGGATGACTGCTTCCACCGGGAAAAGAATGGCTCTGGCATCCGGCAGGGGCTGAAGATAGGTTTCCAGAGTGTTGAGTACCGACTCAACCCGCCCTGTCTCCACCAGCAGATGAACCCGGGCGCGGTTGTCTGCCAGTTGGTCGTGCCAGGAGGCGATTATCGTCGTATCATGCAGGAGTTCCGGGATATCATCTGTCCTGCCTTCAGGTAAGAGAACTTCAATGAGTTGGTATGCCATGTTTTCCGGGTATGCTGGAAGATGAGATCCTAAATTGAGCGTTCCACCCCTCCCCCCCCATCTGCAAATGGAAAAAGATAAATGATTATAAATAATTTCTTTTAAAAGTGTTGCAGGGAAGCGAGCCTGCGGATGGACCGAAATGACAATCGCCCAATTCAGGAAGATGTTTTATTGCCCGACAGGTTACCATATTCTCCGCAAAAGGCCTATTCCAATCGGTTTTCTGTGAAGTGTCAGGTGATTGTGATGTTCGCGGATATATGCCGGGCGTTATCGTCACTGAATAGCATATATTATTCCTTCTTTTCCGGCCTTGCGATTCCTCTCATTTTGATTATTGTTCTTAAGCGAAACAGGGGCGATAGTTCTGTGAAAAAGATCAGCGGACACGCGAGGGACAATTCATGAAAAAGGCAAATTTTACATTTGGCAGCGGGAAAAAGCCGGATATCGAGATCAACAAAACCACCAATCAAAAATTCTGGCAAAGTCCTAATTTTACCTTCTGGATGTATGTACTTTTTATCCTGATTTCGCTTCAGTTTTATCAGGGTTACCAGCAGGCACGGCAGGAAGAGATCCCCTACAGCCAGTTTCTCACTTATGTCAAAAAGCATGAGGTGGCCGAGGCGGTGGTTACCGATCGGGTAATCACCGGTACCTTGACCCTGAAGGATGAAAAAACCAACCAGCCGCGCCGGTTTATTACCGTACCCTTGATGTGGAACAATGACCTGGCCATGGATCTCGAAAAGAACGGGGTCAAGTATACCGTTCGCCAGAACAGTAACTGGCTGGGAAAATTTCTGCTTAACTGGGTGCTGCCCTTTGGCCTGCTGTTTCTGTTCTGGGGATGGATGGCAAAACGCATGGGCGGCATGGGTAGAGATGTCCTTAACATCGGTGGCAAGATTCATATCCATCCCGCCGATCTTCCCAAGGTCACCTTTGAGGATGTTGCCGGTCTTGAAGAAGCCAAGCAGGAGTTAAAGGAAAGCGTTGATTTTTTAAAAGACCCGACCCAGATCCAGAAGCTCGGCGGCCGCATGCCCAAGGGAGTTTTGATGGTCGGCCCTCCGGGTACCGGTAAGACGCTGTTGGCCAGGGCCGTAGCCGGTGAGGCCGAGGTGCCGTTTTTTTCAATCAGCGGTTCCGAATTTATCGAAATGTTTGTCGGTGTTGGTGCAGCCCGGGTGCGTGAGCTTTTTGAACAGGCCCGCAAGAAGGCGCCGTGTATTATCTTTATCGACGAGCTGGATGCCATCGGCCGGTCCCGGGGCATCGGTCCGGCCATGGGCGGTCATGATGAACGGGAACAGACCCTTAATCAGATTCTGACCGAAATGGACGGCTTTGATCCATCCACCGGCGTTGTTGTCATGGCCGCGACCAACAGGCCGGAAATTCTTGATAAGGCGCTGATGCGGGCTGGTCGTTTTGATCGGCAGGTTCTCGTTGACAAGCCAGACCTGAGGGATCGTGAGGCTATCTTAAAACTGCATGCCAGGAGACTGACAATGGGTGATGACGTTGATCTGAAGGTCGTGGCCCAGCGGACACCCGGTTTTACCGGTGCTGATCTGGAAAATATCTGTAACGAGGCCGCTATCCAGGCCTTGCGCCGTAAGGCCGATGCGGTTGCCATGTCTGATTTTGAAGCCGCCATTGATCGTATTGTCGCCGGACCGGAGAAAAAACACCGGGCGCTTAATCCGGAAGAAAAACATCGAGTCG
>JALSNT010000031.1 GCA_026986885.1 Desulfobulbaceae bacterium | reverse complement strand
TTTTCAATTTAGAGCTGAGGATTTCAATCTGCTCTCGAATACCATTCTTCGTTGACCGGTCACGGGTGATAACCTTGACCGCATGCAGGACCGTGGAATGATCACGGTTGTACAGGGCGCCGATATCGGCAAGCGACTGATCGGTGTATTTGCGCGTCAGATACATGGCAACCTGGCGGGGAAAGGTTATGGCGCGTTTTCTTGATCTCGATTTCAGGTCCTCAACGGAAACATCGTACTGGCAGCTGACCAGATCACGGATCATCTTACCGTCCACCTGTACGGGGGCACCGATGAGACCACTTAAAACTTCACGGACCAGCGACATGTCCGGTGCCATGTGCCGCAGGCAGGATTTCGCCTTAATACCGATGAGGGCACTTTCGATTTTGCGAACATCGCCCTGCAGATTTGAGGCAAGATAATCCACCAGTTCGTCGGTAAGTTCCAGATTATGAACGCCTGCCTTGTGACGAATAATCCGGCTGCGGGTTTCATATTCGGGGGCCTTGATCCCCGCCACCAGCCCGGACGTCATCCGGGAACGAAAATCTTCGTCCAGTCCCTTTAACTTACACGGCGCAACCGCCGAGGTCAGGATGACCCTGCGCCCGGATTTAATCAGATAATCAAGCACCGTGTTCATCTCTTCCTGGGTTTTGGTTCTGCCGGCCAGGGTATGCACGTCCTCAACAAGAAGCAAATCACATTCCCGGATATATTTACGACTGAACTTATCCATTGATTTCGCCCGGATATTCTTGACCATTTCCGCAGAAAACTGCTGGGCGGTCAGGTACTGGAGCCGGGTACCGGGGGCGGAATCAAGAACCCGGTGGACGACGGCCTGGGTCAGATGGCTCTTGCCCAGGCCGGTGGCGCTGTTCATAAACAGACAATTGCCGAAGGCATAATCACCCTTGGCCAGCGCATCACAGGCCGTGCGCGCCAGGATATTACTTTCACCGACCATAAAATGATCAAAGGTATAGGCTGGATGCAGGGAACGAACACGCCGCTCAGGAACCGTTGTCCCGGGCAGACGCAGCTGCCCCCGGGTTCCTGCCGCCGGAGGGGCCGGCCGCCCGGTATCAACAGCGAGCGACACAACAAGCTGCTTGCCGGCAACTTCAGAGGCAACGGTTTGAATTTGCTCAAGATAGCGTTCTTCAATCCAGGCGCGAAAAAAACGATCCGGAGCGGTAAGCCGTAATTCCCGCCCTGCCAACTTCTCACAGGAAAGTGGTTCAATCCACAGGCCGTATTCATTTTCTGGTAATGACCCGGCTAAAGATTTTTTAATTGCATTCCACGACATACCACACCCATCTCCTTCCTAAATTGAGCATATCACGCAATGGCACACAGGGTGCCAAGGCGGATGGATCGACCATGCTGGTGGTAAAACCCAGCAAATTGATGCAGGTATTGATAGTCAAAAAGAGAGTATTGGTCAAAAGCGATTTAACCTGATTTGTCGAAAAATGCCAAGGGGGTGAAAACAAAATACGTCCACATGCAGGCAAGAGGTTTTAGCAACATTGATCGTCTCAATTGGGCATAAATACAGGGCATTCGGCGAAACAGGATTTAACTTATTTAAATTAAAGAAAATACGGAACGCACAGCCAAGTTATCAACAATTTTTCCACAACTATATTAGTCACCATATCTCAATATAGCTCAATAATACTGCCAAATAATCATCATATTGTCGATGGCGGCCACCATTGTTATTATCTGCCCGCCGCTGCATTTTTTTCCGTTGCAGCCAGGTTCAAAAAAAAATACCTGCTTGATAAATTATACTGAAAAGAGGAAAAACTGCGGTTAAGCGGCGCAAAAAGACTACAGCCTGAACTGTGCGCTTTAGGTACAACCAGAGGCAAGGATTACAGGGCCCGGGCCAGGGCAAACACTTCAACCCGCTGCGCGCCGGCATGACGAAGAATGCGGCTGCATTCGCCTATGGTGGAACCGGTAGTAACGACATCATCAATAAGCAGGATTGAGCGCCCGGCAATTCGCTCGGCCCCGGAGACGGAAAATGCATTTTTAAGATTTTGCCGCCGCTCACTGCCGCTTAAATCGGTCTGGGGAACGGTATTGCGTATCCGGTGCAGGATATCGACGACAATTCTATTTTTCCAGCCGGGGAAACAGGACCGGGCCAGGAGCAGGGACTGATTAAACCCCCGCTGCCGCAATCTGTTTACGTGCAGGGGTACGGGAATAATAATATCGGGACATGAAAATGCCGCAACCGCCGGGGTATCCCTGACTAAACGGCCCAGGGTCGCAAGCCCGGTCAGTCGACGGCCGAATTTCAACTGGTGGATCAGGGTCACCAACGGTTCCCGATACAAAAAGGCCGTCCGGGCAAGAGCAAAGGGTCTGTCGTCAGCCAGGCAATCGCCGCAGAGATGGTCGGCACCTGCGGCAAAGGGAATGCCGCAAAGCAGACACCAGGGAGAACCAAGGACTGCAAGGCGGGTATAACAGGAGTCACAGAGCAGCGGCAGACGATGGCGGCCGAGAAGTATTTCACAGGCCAGGCAACGGGCGGGAAAGAGCAGGTCCTGTAAGGCGGCTGCCGGGGACATGCCTGCTCAACCGGGAAACAGAGGGCTACGGGAAAGATCCATGATTCGTACCATCCTGGTTGCCGCTGCCGGCAGAATCATGAATGATATGGGCGCTTTCCTGAGAACATGTGCAGTTCAGCCCATGGCCGCCTGCAGATTTTCATCAAGTTTTGCCAGAAACTCTTCCGTGGTCAGAAACTTCTGGCCGCCGCCGACCAGCAGGGCAAGATCCTTGGTCATAAAGCCGGATTCCACCGTTTGTATGCAGACCTGTTCCAGGGTCTTGGCAAAACGGACGACCTCGGGTGTTTTATCAAAGGTGCCTCGGTAATACAACCCGCGGGTCCAGGCAAAGATGGAAGCAATGGGATTGGTCGAGGTCTTGTTTCCCTTCTGATGCTCACGATAGTGGCGGGTCACCGTGCCATGTGCCGCCTCGGCCTCAACCGTCCGGCCGTCTTCAGTCAACAGTACCGAGGTCATCAGGCCAAGCGAGCCGAAGCCCTGGGCCACGATATCCGACTGGACGTCACCATCATAGTTTTTACAGGCCCAGACAAAACCACCCTCCCATTTAAGGGCGGAGGCCACCATGTCGTCAATCAGCCGATGTTCATAGGTGATGCCTTTTTCGGCAAAGCGAGCGGCGAATTCTTCATCGAAAATCTCTTGAAACAGATCTTTAAACCGGCCGTCATATTTCTTCAAAATTGTATTCTTGGTCGACAGATACAACGGCCAGCCGATATTTAAGGCATAATTCATACATGAGCGGGCAAAGCCCCGGATGGAATCATCCAGGTTATACATCCCCATGGCACAGCCGCTGCCGGGAAAAGCAAACACCTCATGCTCAATCGGCGCGCCACCGTCTTCGGGTTCAAAACGCATGCTTAATTTACCGGCCCCCGGGATCAGGAAATCAGTGGCCTTGTACTGATCGCCGAAGGCATGGCGCCCGATGACGATGGGCTGTTTCCAGCCTGGGACCAACCGGGGAATATTATTACAGATAATCGGTTGCCGGAAAACCGTACCCCCGATGATGTTTCTGATGGTGCCGTTGGGCGAGGGCCACATTTTTTTCAGGGCAAATTCTCTGACTCGAGCCTCATCGGGAGTAATAGTGGCGCATTTAATACCGACCCGATATTTATTTATGGCCTCCGCCGCCTGCACGGTTATCCGATCATCGGTCTCGTCACGTTTCTGAATGGAAAGATCAAAATACTTAAGATCAATATCAAGATAGGGAAGAATTAATTTCTCCTTGATAAAAGACCACAGGATGCGTGTCATTTCGTCGCCGTCGATTTCAACGACCGGATTTTTTACCCGAATCTTTGCCATGTTACCGTTCTCCATTATTTTCCTGTTGCCGCAGATGCACGGCTCCATGCCGCAAAATGTTCGTAACCTGTGGAAACTATCCCCCTTTTAAAGGGTTAGGCAACATAGTCCATCTTCGGCAAATCGTCAACACCACAACGTCCATAACCATGGGGAAAAGAGATGAGTTTTTCCGGCGACTATGCTATGAAATGCCTATCCGAAAACTCCGGCAAAAAAGACGGCCCGGCTTAAAGGCCGCCCAAACGGTACCCTGAATTAAGGGTACGTAACCCGACATTTTCCCACATGACTCCCGTCCAGTTTCTTCGCTCACTGATTTTTTTAGTCTGCGTTCCTCTAATCACAACGGGGGTCTGCCTGGCGGCCCTGGCCGATTTCAGAATAACGGACGAACGCGCCGCCGATGCGCAGATATACCCGAAGCTATGGGCTCGCATCCTTTTGCGCATTGCAGATATACGGGTACGGGTAACCGGCATGGAACACCTGGATCCGCAGGCAACCTATGTCTTTGCCGGCAACCATAGCAGCCAACTGGACATCTACAGTTTTCAGGCCTGTTTCCCACATGATTTCAGATGGATAGCGAAAAAAGAACTGTTTAAAATACCGCTATTCGGGCGGGCAATGCGCAAGGTCGGTTTTATCTCCATCGACCGTTCCCACGGCAGAAAGGCACTGAAAAGCCTCAAGCTGGCGGCCAAACGCATCGCCGACGGCAGCTCGGTACTCATCTTTCCAGAGGGCACCCGCAGTAAAAACGGCAGGCTGCATCCCTTTAAGGCAGGCGCCATATTACTGGCCATCCGCTCGGGAGTGCCGCTGGTTCCCATCGGTTTTAACAATACGTCCCGCCTGCTCCCCAAGGGTAAACTCCTGCCCGAAAACGGGGAAATCATCATCCGCATCGGCCGCCCCATCCCAACGGAAGGCTACACCCCCCGGGACAAACAAACCCTGGCCGCCATCCTGCACGACCAGGTTGCCGAACTTCTTGATCCTGTTCATCTCCCGGAGGAAGGGGAACAGGGACCCGATACGTTATAAGCCGTTGCATTTTTTTGCGGGCATGGCATAATAACGTATTTTAATGATGATACGTTGACAAATAGATAACTGACTGAATATATTTTTCGGGTTGTCTTCAGGCTGGACTGAAGGCGGACCACAAACCTTTATTATATCTTAATTGATCAGGACGCATACATGCAGTTGACATCACAGCTCCGATACATCCTGCGGGATGTTGTTGCCCCGACCCTGTTGCTTCTGTTGTTTCTGGCAACGATTACCACACCGCAGGCGGCCCTGGCCGATAAACAGAACACCGGTTTTCTGCCGTTGAAGATCAATGCCTCCAATCCGGGAACACTGCAACGGCAGGCGGATAAAACCCTTGCCACAGTGTTGACGGCAAAGGGCCTTGCCATGATCCCCCGCGCTCAGGCACGCTCCCTGATTGATTATGCCGGCACCTGGCCGCCGTCTGCCTCGGCACTGCGCCGGGTTGCCGACAAAACCGGTT
>JALSNT010000030.1 GCA_026986885.1 Desulfobulbaceae bacterium | reverse complement strand
AACAGCCTACCTACTATAAACATTTAGGCTTTTACGCCTATCGCAAAGGGTTTCTGCTCACCTTTGTTGCCCTGCCGGAAGGCGAATGGGAACGTTTTGAAAAACTTGAACAACTTCGTGCCCTTGAGTACGGTTATAAGATAAGGGTGGTGCTGACCGAACACGATTCCATTGAAGTTGATACCCCGGCAGATGCAAAAAGAGTAGAAAATTTTTTACGGCAGCAGTGAAATGCCCTGCACCTCAATGCTGGTAAGAGGAGAGTAGTCAACCGCAGTTATGTCCGCCACAGGCGGAAATTATACTGCCCTCCGTCCCCGGACCTCTGTCTTCTGTTACGGATAAATTGATACCGCTGCATCGGCATTGCCATATTTTTTGTCATCCAGCAAGATACATACATAAGGAGTTAAAAAATGGAAAAGAAAATAACAATTATAGGCGCCGGTAATGTCGGAGCCACGGCGGCCCACTGGGCGCTTGTTCGTCAGCTTGGTGATGTGGTTCTCCTTGATGTCATGGAGGGGATACCCCAGGGAAAGGCCCTTGACCTGTGGCAGTCAAGCCCGTTGGACGGCTATGCGGGAACCATGATGGGATCAAATGATTACAGTGATACAAAAGATTCCGATGTGGTTATTATTTCGGCAGGGCTGGCCCGTAAACCCGGTATGTCCAGGGACGACCTGCTGGCAAAAAATGTCGCTATCGTCAAGTCCTGTGCCGAGGAAGCGGTCAAGTATTCCCCGGATTGCGTTATGATTGTGGTAACCAATCCCATTGATGCCATGGTGCACACGGCCTTTAAGGTCAGCGGTTTGCCCAAGCAAAAGGTTATCGGCATGGCGGGCGTGCTTGATTCCGCCAGGTATCGAACTTTTCTTGCCGATGCCCTGGGCGTTGCCGCCCGTGATGTCAATGCTCTTGTCATGGGAATCCATGGCGATAATATGCTGCCCATGGTCAGGCTTGCCAATGTGGCGGGCGTTCCGGTTACCGATCTTTTACCGGAAGCGAAAATTGCCGAAATCGTCAAACGGACCCAGATGGGCGGCATAGAAATAGTCAA
Source organism: Desulfobulbaceae bacterium (assembly GCA_026986885.1). The sequence goes on along the minus strand of JALSNT010000030.1, from coordinate 4,442 downwards.
TCATCTGAAAACCGGATCCGCCTTTTATACGCCGGGCCTGGCAGCCATTGAAATGGCAGAGGCCGTTTTAACCGACAGTCACCGGGTTATGCCCTGTGCCGCTTACCTGGAAGGAGAGTTTGGCATTTCCGGTTATTTTCTTGGTGTTCCGGTTGTTCTTGGAAAAAATGGGGTGGAAAAAATCCTTGAATTTCAATTAACCGATGAGGAAAAATCGGCCCTGGCCGAATCCGTGCAGGCGGTGTCCAAACAAATGGCGGCCACCGGCCTGTAAGTTTGAATGCACGAAAGGAGCGCCTGTTTACGCAGGCGCTTTGTATAAAGAGGAATTAATAAGGTACAATATTTCAAGGTTCTGGACATGAAACTTATTGGCCAGGGGCAACCATAACTGCCCATGTCGTCTAACCAGGGATTGCAACAAAGCATACAGCAGCTGACCAATCAGCAGGTGGCGACGTTTGACTTTTTACCAAACGGCAATCTTGCCGAACGGTTGATCACCCTTGTTCTTACCGGCGTACCCGCTGCCCTGCCTCCATCGGTGGCCTCTCCTTTTGCCTCATGTATCCGACAACTGACCGACCTGGATACCAAAAACACCAAGGTGGTTGTTTTTGGCGGCGGTACCGGCCTGTCAAATATTATCGGCGGTGATTCACGCCGCTTAAACTGGCCGCAAAATCCCTTTGCCGGGATAAAACAAATATTTCCCGACTGTCACTGTATTGTCTGTATCACCGACGACGGCGGTTCAACCGGCGAACTGCTGAAAGACCTGCCCCTGGTAGCCCTTGGTGATTTACGGCATGTTCTTCTTGCCGCCATCCAGCAGTGCCGGCTGATCAAGGCCTTTGCCCTGGATACTGATACGGCCTACGATCTGGTCGCAGCTCTGCATGCTCTCTTTAATTATCGTTTTATTACCCGTCCAGTGGATGAGGGACAGCTTTTAAAGGATACCGGTGCTGATATTCACGTTATCCCGGATCGATTACTTGCGTATCTGAAGAACCTGATTTCCTCTTTGTTTACCGATTCCCGCTTAAATGTTACCCTGGACCGGCCGCAATGCCTGGGTAATCTGCTTATAGCCGCTGCGATTTACCGGCAGGTCGATCCGGTATCAGATTCCCTTGCGCTTGCTGCGTCCTATCAGGTTATCCGTACCGCCACCATCCGCGGTCTTGCGGAACTGTGTCTGGCTCTGGGAATGCAGGCTAACGCGGTATTGCCGTGTACCACAACAAATGCCCAGCTGCAGGTACGATATACCAATGGCGTCCAGGTAACCGGAGAGCATAAGTCAAGTCACTGTCGAAGGGGGTATCCTGTTGATCGGGTCCTGGTTGAATTTTTCCGGGAACCGTTTGTCCAACCGGAAGTTATCGACCTGATTCAGCAGGCGGATATCCTGATTTTTGCTCCCGGCAGTCTCTATACATCAATTATCCCCATTATGCAGGCACCCGGCCTTGTTGATGCAGTTCGAGCAAATTCCAGGGCCCTGAAACTACTTGTCGCCAATATCTGGGTCCAGCAGGGAGAAACCGATGTCGCCAGAGACGCGCCGGATCGCAAGTTTCATGTTTCGGATCTTATCCATGCCTATCACCGCAATATACCCGGGGGGGTCGATAAACTCTTCTCCCATGTCATTACCCTGGACCTTGGCGATATTCCAGGATCCGTCCTCCAGCGCTATGCCATTGAGGACAAGGCCCCCATCTATCTGGATCGAAAAAAGGTACGGGCTCTGGGGTTCGGCACCATTGCCGTCCCCGTTTTTTCCAGGGACCAGCTTGAACGGCGACGTATTATCCAGCACGATCCGGCCGCCCTAACTGCAAGCATTAAGGTCCTGTACGGGCTGTGGTCAACCGGCCTGATAAAACAGAAAGAAAGCTCCGGTACCTTGCCTCGGATTTTGCCCTGGTCGGATACCGTTCATCCCGGCCACAGTTTGCCCTGTCTTCGATATGATGCGATTGTCGGTCATTGTCGGTATTTAAGTGTAGAGCAACTTTCGCAGGCATCCCGTTTTGATCAGCGTCTTGAAGGACAAGAGAAAAACCGGCTCATGTCCCGGGTGATTGAAATTATATGGAATCATCCGGATATTCTCATCGAACATCTGCAGTATATCCGTGGAATATGTATGGTAGACCCTTTAAGCTGGAAACGTTGTCAACAGTGGGATAATGTTTTTTCGTTTTATGACCCCCGGGACATGCGTATTAAGATACGCCGGGATCAGACCACTGATCGTAAACGTTTTGAGATGGCTTTTCTCGTGGCGCTGGGACAATCGCTGCTTGGCAATTATGCACGGGACAAAAAACTTGATGTCATACGAAACAATGGGGAAATCATTGGCCGCCTGTTTTGTCTCAATATTCGGGAAGTCGAACGTCTTGACTGTTTTTTTGATTATCCAACCTTGACCACCTATCTTGAACTGGCCCGGATGTGCGCATCGGAGAAGAAAAAAGGGCTTTATACCCGGGTGATAAACGGTGATGAAGGCTTTACCCCGCCCGGTCTTCTTTTCGGACTCTGTTATGCCTGGTATCTGGACAACCGCTTTGCCGCCAACATTGAATATAAAATGTCGATCATGAAAAATGAGATGGGTGATCTCATTCCGGAACAGGCACGGATTTTCGATCGGAGACGCAGGCTGATCGACTTTTTTCGCGAGCATGTTTTCCACCATCAAGCTGACCGGGATCGGTGATGATGTCATCAAAAAAGGAAAATCAGTGTGGGGAGTGCTTGTGAAATGTCCAGGTTCCATGATAGAATAACATCATAGCTTCTTTTTTGTTGCCACAGCGCTGCTCTAACCGGATACTTCCTTCAGGAGGGGACAACTGATGCGTATACTTGTCATTGATGATGATGAACAAATGCGTGTTCTCCTGCGCCAGGTTATGGAATGGAGCGGCTTTACCGTCGATGATGCGGAAAACGGACGTAAGGGCATGCAGATCCAGCGTCGGCGGCCGGCCGACCTGGTGATTACTGATCTGATCATGCCGGAGCAGGAAGGACTGGAAACCATCAGTCTGTTGAAGAAGGAATTTCCCGAAGTTAAAATTATAGCCATCTCCGGTGGCGGTCGCATCGGTCCGGAGGCGTATTTACCCGCAGCCAGGGAATTGGGCGCTGATCTGGTTTTCAGTAAACCATTTGATGTAAAAAATTTTGTTGCATCCGTCAGGGAGTTACTTGAAGATGACTGATTGTAAAGCACTTGTGGTCGACAATAGTCCGGTTATTTTAAAAATCGTATCCAGGGCACTTGAAGATGCCGGTTGTTCCGTGCAGACAGCCGGGGATGGGCTTGAAGCGCTGGACCTGCTCATGGAATTCCCGCCTGATATCATTTTCACCGATCTGGTCATGCCCAAAATAGACGGTGCCAAGCTCTGTAATATTGTCCGTAATACTCCTGGCTACGAAGATATTTTTTTAGTTGTTCTTTCCGGTATTGCCCTTGAAGACGATATGAATGTCCTGGAACTGGGAGCGGATGTCTGCATTGCCAAAGGACCCGGTGCCGCCATGAAAAAACATATTCTCGCCGCCCTGGAACGTTTTGAAAGCGGCAAAAGAGGCAGTACCCATATTGAAGGGTTGCAGGGATTGTTTCCACGGGAAGTGACCAGTGAGCTGCTGGTCAATAAGCGGCATAACGAGGTCATCTTCGAGAAGATGACAGAGGGTGCATTTGAATTGGATGGTTTTGCCAGAATTGTCCGGGCAAATTCTGTCTGCTGCCGTCTGTTCAGCATTCTCGAACCGAAAATATTAGGCAATCGTCTGGTAGATCTCCTGCCCGGAGACCATCGCCTTGATGTATGCAGGTGGCTGGATGAGCTTTCTCCGGCACAGGTCAACCCCTCCCTGGTCTTTAATTACTCTAATCCGGTATTGCTTGGTGAGTGCCAGGTTACCTTTAATCTAACCGCCATTTATGAAGAAGGTGAACTCTCCGTTATCGGTATCATGAAGGATGTTACCAAACAGAAACGGATGGATGCCCATAAAGCGCAACTTGAAAAAGAACTGCAGCGGATCGGCAAGCTGGATGCCATGGCGACCATGGCCGGCGGTATTGCCCATGATTTTAACAACCTGCTGACCATCATCAACGGCAATGTTGAAATGGCAAAAATTCTCTCTCTTGATGAAAAGGTCAACCAGCTGCTGTCCGAGACCGGTAAAGCCCTGCAGCTCACCACCGGTCTTATCCGGCGCTTTTCCACATTTTCAGATAATTATCTGCCTTCCAAATCTTCCGTCTGTGTTGATGAACTGCTTTCCGGGCTGCTTGAGAATGAACTTGCCGGTACGGATGTTAGCTGGGAGTTAACGACGGATGGCCGGGTCGGGTATGTCGATCTTGATGTTGATCTTATGATTCAGGTTTTTCAGAA
>JALSNT010000029.1 GCA_026986885.1 Desulfobulbaceae bacterium | reverse complement strand
TCTAATTAAGACCCGCCACAGAACCCTACTCCTCGGAGTTTGCGCTTACCTGTATATCGGTGTTTTTACTTAGCCATCTAATAAGATGATTTTTACTTTTTACGAGTTCATCAACTATATATTATATCTATTGCTTTCGGATGAACCGGAGCGGAAACGACGCCATCGGCTTATTATTCATGATTATGGCCAATACTCACATGCCCTGTAATACCCATGTATCTTGAACATTTTCAACTGCATACCTCTCCTTTTCGTGAAGAAATCGATTCCGAAGTTTTTTTTCCGGAAGCCGACCGGGAATATATTTGCGAACAGCTTGAGGCGGATATTAAGAATAACCGCGTATTCATTAAGCTCCTCGGCGGCGAAGGAAGCGGTAAAACACTACTGTGTAAGGTGTTGGCCGGCCGGTTGCCGGATGATTTTGAAGTACTTTATGTTGATAATCCTACGGGTTCGTTTGATGATCTGTTGCGCTTTGTCTGCCTTGACCTGGGTATGGCTCCGGGTGGAGAGCAGGCGGATTTAACTGCGGAGTTGCATCGGCAGTTACAGCGCCGGCAGAAATATGGCCGGCGAGTCGTGCTTATTATTGATGACGCTGAAAAAATTTTCCTGGCTACCCTGGAACGTCTGCTTCGGCTGTCTTGTGAAACGGGTGCGACATCTACGCTGACGCTTCTGCTCGCCGGTCGGCCCGGTCTGGATGCAAATCTGCAACAGCTTACCGTATATTGTACAGGAGTTGACGTTGAATACGGCTATGCCCTGGAGCCCATGAGCAGGGAGGAAACCGGTCGATACCTGACCTATCGTTTATCGACTGCCGGTTGCAACAGCCTGGAGCACCGGGATATCTTTACCGGAGAGGCCATTGACAAGATATTTGCATCGGCGCTTGGTAATCCAAGGATGACAAATATACTTGCCGAAGAAGCTCTGCAGAAATCATGCAGTGAAAAATCATTTCTTGTTCTCCTTGATCACGTAGACGCAGGGCCGGACAAACATATTACCGGTGAAAGGGCAGGGGGGTGGGCGGCAATTTTCAGTGGTAAGGGAAAGCAGTTTGTCGTGGCCGGTGCTGTTTTTCTGTTGTTTGCCCTTGTTTTCTTTTTTTTCCAGCATCAGGATAAGACGACAATACCTGCCTCGGACAAACAGGCACCCGTCACAGCTTCTGAAGGTGTAACCCCACCTGTTGCCGAACCTGCAACCGTGCCGTTACCTCCGGCCTCCGGGAAAGAAAAACGCCCCGCGCAGAAGAAAACCGTAAACATCAATCATTCTGAAGCAAAACGGGTACCATCGACTGCCGAGGGAAAAAAGAATCCCATTTTCGTACGGCAAAATGGAGTGAAAAAACAGGTGGCCAGGAGTAAGGTTCCTGCCAAAAGAGAGGGGAACCGGTTGTTTCAGGAACGGTTACGGGCCAGTGCGGAATGGCTTGCGGGAGCATACCGGGGGCAATATACCATTCAGTTGATGATGTTGAGTTCGCAACAGGCTGAAGAGAATGTGAAAAAACTGTTAGTACAAAGAGATTATTTTGCCGTTATTGATAAACTGCACATCCTGCGCAAAAAAACCAACCCGCCGACGCTGTTTGTTTTCTATGGTACCTATCCTTCCATGGATGCCGCCAGGCAGGTGAGGAATAATATGCCGCTTTTTTTGCGTAAACATCATCCCTATGCGCTGTCCATCGCTGACGCCTTGACCAAAACGGAAGATTGATTGCCGGTACGTGAGGGCGGGAATAATCAGGTCCTGACCGGCATGGCCGGGGCTGGAATGTTTCCTCTTTCGGTGTAAACAAGAGGCACTCCGGCGGCCGGGAGGAGAGAAAAAAAAAGGGATTACGATAAAAACCGTAATCCCCTTCAGGTTTGCCTGGTGGAGGTAAGCGGGATCGAACCGCTGACCTCTTGAATGCCATTCAAGCGCTCTCCCAGCTGAGCTATACCCCCACACACAATTTGACTGGGCTCTGATACCATGGTTTGTCCTTTGTTGTCAAGGTGTATATCCGTTCAAAATCACTTTTATGTCGATTTTTTCGGTGAATCTTCCATATCGGTTGTCAATCCTTACAGGTATTGGTAGAATAAAATATTTGTGCAAAAAAAGAAGCAGTAAATTGGTATAAGGGCTGCAGAAAAAATAGTCGCCGATTCTGCTTTTGTCCTGAAATCCTACAGGTGTCCTGCGGATGTACTTGCGCAAGGATTGCCTTATGAATGACGCTCGAAAAACCGCATATCGACAGGTGGTTTTTCGGATCACTATAAAAGGAATCCCATAGGTGATATTGGATGTTTTCTCCGTTTAATTTTCTCTTTGGCTGGATGTCAAATGATCTTGCCGTTGACCTGGGTACTGCAAATACCGTTTTGTATGTTAAGGGCAAAGGTATTGTCCTGCGGGAACCTTCAGTTGTTGCTGTCCGTCAGGATATGCGTGGCAGCAGGGTGCTGGCAGTGGGAAGAGAGGCCAAGGAAATGTTAGGCAAGACGCCTGGAAATATTGCTGCGATCAGACCGATGAAAGATGGTGTTATTGCCGATTTTGAGGTAACTGAGGCAATGTTGCGCTATTTTATCAATAAAGTGCATAACCGACGTACCCTTGTGCATCCTCGCATTATCATTTCCGTGCCTTCGGGAATTACCCAGGTCGAAAAACGGGCGGTCCGGGAATCTGCCGAATCGGCAGGCGCTCGAGAGGTGTATCTCATTGAGGAACCCATGGCGGCCGCTATCGGGGCCGATCTTCCGATAACCGAACCAACCGCCAATATGATTATTGATATCGGCGGCGGTACAACTGAAGTCGCGGTTATTTCCCTTGCCGGAATCGTCTATGCCAAATCCGTACGTGTGGCGGGCGATAAAATGGATGCGGCAATCCTTCAGTATATCAAACGAAAGCATAATCTGGCTATTGGTGAACGAACCGCGGAACTGATAAAAACCACCATCGGCAATGTCATGCCGGTTGAACCGTATGAAACCATGGAGATTAAGGGGAGAGATCTGGTCTCCGGAGTGCCGAAAACGTTGACCATCACTTCCAAGGAAATACAGTCGGCCATTGCCGAACAGGTTGAGGTTATCGTTGATGCGGTGCGCGTGGCACTGGAAGTAACCCCGCCTGAATTGTCAGCAGATATTGTCGATCAGGGTATCGTGCTTACCGGAGGTGGAGGTTTGCTGAAAAATCTGGATTCTTTACTGAAAGACGAGACGGGAATGCCGATTATCGTTGCCGATGACCCCCTGTCATCGGTGGTACTCGGATCCGGCCAGGCTCTGGATAATATTGAGATCCTCAAAGAGATTGCCATTGATTAACCGAGGTCGCATGTCTTACCTTCCATCGCAATTCAGGTTCCGGTAATTCAGTAAGGGGGTTGTAGCCGGGTGTTTTCGCTGCTGTAGAGTTGTAAGTCGTCTGTGGCGGCGTACAATTTTTCCATATTCCGATTAGACGATTTTTCAGTTTCCTGCTCAATCCATTCCGTTGTCGTTCCCCGTTTTTATTGAGCATTTTTTCAAGGGTCGACCCGGACCTTTATTGGCAACTGTTTTTTATTATTTTTCGTTTTTTTTCTCTTTATTACATGTTTCATGCGTAAAAAAGGAAGCAGAAAGCCAACAGGAAAGTTTCGTGCCCTGCGGCTTATATTATTGATCGGGTTTCTTTTGACAATGGCCCTTATTTTTCTGGTTTCCACCTTGGGAAACCAGAAATTCGGCCCATTGCATGAACTGTTGCTTGAGGCTGCCGGTCCCGTACAGAATCTTTTTGCCCGGGGATCGAATGCGATACGTTCCCTGAAACAGAATTACGTCGACCTGCTTTCCGTTAAACAGGATAATAAGCGATTGTCGGAGGAGTTACAGGAATGCCGGAATTTAAGTTATAAGAATCGGGAGGCCCTGGCAACGAATACCCGTTTGCGTAAACTGCTTGATTTTAAAGAGACAGCTGATCTTCCCATGGTGGCGGCCAGGATCATCGGCAAAGATCCTTCGGTCTGGTTTAAAAATGTGATTATTGATCGTGGTGCTCGTGACGGTGTTGCCCGCGGGATGGCGGTTGTCAACGGGGACGGCGTTGTCGGCCAGGTTTTTGCCGTGTCCCCTAACTATGCCAAGGTGCTGCTGATGGTGGCTCCCTCAAGCGCCATGGATGTATTGTTGCAGAAATCCAGGGTACGGGGCATTTTGAAGGGAACCGGCGGCCTCACCTGCCGGCTGGACTATATCCAGAAAACAGTTAAAATTAAAGAAGGTGATCAGGTGGTAACGGCAGGCTACGGAGGAATTTTTCCCACCGGCCTGCCCATAGGCGTCGTTTCCAGGGTTGTAAGGAACCGGCGGGGAATGTTTTTAGAGATTGAGGTCAAGCCGGCAGTCGATTTTACTACCCTCGAGGATTTACTGGTTATTGAACAGGAATTGGTTATTCCGGAAAAAAATGTCGATGGCCAGGCCGACAGACCCTGAACCGGGGGAGACGCCTGCGCAAGGATGCGGCTCAATGTCGAGCCTGCCGCTGGAGGATTTTTAATCGGTTTTTACCGGTAACACGTTATGTTTGTCATTGTTTTTTTTCTTGTCGGCCTGTTTCTCATCATTGCGCAGACAACGGTTTTCATGATCAATCCCGTCTGGGACGGTGCGCCTGATTTGTATTTTGTTTTGGTTGCCTATCTTGCCTATCGCCATGACATTCTTCGCAGCCTGATTATTCTTTTTTCTCTTTCCATGCTTTTTGATGTCCTTTCCGGTCTTGTCCTCGGCATGTATCCCGCATTGTTTATTCTCGGTTTTTTTTTCCTTAAACTCATGAGTGATCGCCTGCCGGTTCGGGAATCGTATTATCAGGTACCGATGATCGGCGTGGGTTTTTTGCTGGTGCATTGGCTGGTCTATGTCTGCATGAGTTTTGCCGTGCCGTCTTTGCTGGTTCCATGGTCCTGGCCGAAAATGTTCATCCGGGCCGGCCTGGTCATTTTTTTCGCCTTTCCCCTGTTTCGTTTTTTCGAATATATCAACCGTCGCCTTCAGGGAAACTTTACCGGTTTCTCCAAAGGGCGTCTCCGCTCCGGCAACCGTTATCGAGAGTGAGCAATGCCTGCCGGCATCGTAGAGACTTCGATCGACAGCAAAGCCTGTGTCGGGACGACTTACAAGATACATCATGATAGGTTTTTCCAGAAAAAAGAAAGCAAATAAGAAACGCCCGGAACCCTTGTTTGACAGCGAGTTGAGCAGAGAGGAAGGTGCCACTCTGCTTGTACATCGGGATGACGGTGAACTGGATTTTTTTCGAAAACGGGCCTTTTATGCCGCCTTTGTCGTTATTTTCTTTTTTGCCGTCCTGATCTCCCGTCTCTGGTTTCTTCAGGTTCAGCAGGGTGAAAAATACAGTAAACTGGCGGACAGTAACAGGGTGCGTTATCTTGAAATCGCCGCCCCCCGCGGTAACATCCTCGACAGCATGGGGCGGGC
>JALSNT010000028.1 GCA_026986885.1 Desulfobulbaceae bacterium | reverse complement strand
AGATTGCGTCACACCGCAGAGCGGTGTGACGAGAGCGAACATTTCAGGGCACACTGCGGTTCGAAATTCTGCAGTTCGGAATTCGATGTCCATTGTTCTATTGGGTTGCAGGTGAAACCGGCTTTAGGCTTCTATAATATAGAATATCATCAGGTGACAGAAATTTCATTGTTCAGGGGGCAATCATTTTGAACAGGCATACAAAAAAGTAAAATGATTGATAGAATGGATTGATGGAAATATAGCTGTTGAAAAATACGCGGGCTAATGGATTATCTTTTTTGAAAGAGAACTTCGACCAGGTTTTGAACTGTGGCGATACCGATAATGTTCATACCATCGGCCGGAATCGTATCCAGCCGGTCATGGCCGGACCTGGGCATAAGGAAAGTTTTGAAACCGAGCCTGTCGGCTTCACGGATCCGCATTTCCATCTGGCCGACCGCGCGAACCTCTCCGGCAAGACCTATCTCACCACAGACAGCAGTCGTCGGGTCAACCACCTTTTCAAACAGACTTGACAGCAGGGCAACCACTACTCCAAGATCAAGGGCCGGTTCATCAATACGGATACCACCGGCAATGTTGAGAAATATATCATGATCAAAGAGTGTCAGGCCCAGTTTTTTCTCCAGCACGGCGGTTAACAGGGCAAGTCGCTGGGGATCGGCGCCGATGGCGGTTCGGCGGCCGGTACCCAGATTGGACGGGCTGACCAGTGCCTGTACCTCAACAAGTATGGGGCGTGTCCCCTCAATGCTCGGCATCACTACCGAACCAGGCACGTTGACGGGACGCTCGGCAAGAAAAAGGGCGGATGGGTTTGCCACCTCGGCGAGCCCTGTTTCCTTCATTTCAAACACACCTATTTCATTGGTGGAACCGAATCTGTTTTTTACCGTACGCAATATCCGGAACGGCTGCCCCCTGTCTCCTTCAAAATAGAGAACCGTATCCACCATGTGTTCAAGAACCCGCGGACCGGCAATGGCTCCGTCTTTGGTCACATGGCCGACCAGAAGTATCGGCAGTTCGGTTGTTTTGGCAAGGGTCACCAGACGGGCTGTTGATTCCCGTACCTGGGTGACGGATCCAGGTGCAGAGGATACCTCTTCGGTGAACATGGTCTGGATGGAGTCCACGGCCAGCAGGGTGGGAGCCATTTCCCCGGCCATGGCGGTGATTGATTCCACACAGGTTTCAGTGGCTATAAAGATGGATGTATCATTGTTAATGCGTAACCGTTCGGCACGCATGGACACCTGTCTGGCTGATTCCTCACCGGTTACATAAAGAACCCGGCGCTTTGTGGCCGCAAGCGCAGCCAGCAACTGCAGTATCAATGTGGACTTGCCGATTCCGGGATCACCACCGATCAGAACCATGGAACCGGGTACAATGCCACCGCCAAGAACCCGGTCGAGCTCACTGATTCCACTGATGAGCCGGTTGTGGTCCCCGCTTGTCGGAGAGGAGAGAGGGCAGGCACGGGCGGTTCTTTTTCCGGGTTCGGAACCAACAACGGGTTGCTGTTCCTGTAAACTGTCCCACCTGCCGCAGTCAGGGCATTTTCCCAGCCATTTCCTGCTTTGATAACCGCAATCCCTGCAAACAAACAGTATTTTTTTTTGATGACTTTTTGTCATTTGTGACCGTTCCTGCTACCTGAATTGAGCGTTTCCCCCTTGTTCGTTTCCTTGTGATTTCTACCTGATTTGCCGGTTAAATTGAAAGGAAAAGAAAAAAAATCAGACGAAAATTAAGAGCTGTAACCTGTGAGTAATGTGTGTATGTTTGTAATTATATTACATATAATTTTTCAAAGATTTTTAAATAAGCATAATTTATAAGAGGATAAATTATTTTGAATTTGCCTTAAATAATACCACCATGTAGCTTGCTACACTATTCAATAAATAAAATCAAAAAAAATCGCCACAGGAGTACGTGTACATGACCGAAGGGGCCCTGCATACCAGTTTTGTTCATCAGATGTCGGCGCCGCCCGATCCGGGTCTGGTTGCCGACGGTTTTATGCTCTGCGTTTTTATCATTCTCGGGGTGATTTTTGCCATAGCACCTCTGGCGGCATGCTATCTTCTCTCTCCAAGGGTCAGGAACAAGTACATAGGAACCATATATGAATGTGGTATGCCTGCGTTCGGCGAGGCAATTTCCTCCCGTTTCGGTGTTTTTTATTACATGTATGCCCTGATCTTCATAGTTTTTGAAGTGGATGTCCTCTATCTCTTTCCCATTGCCAGGATTTACAGACAGGGGGTGGGGATAACCGGTTTTTTTGAAGTGATGGTTTTTGTATTTATCTTATTTATGGCAATTATTTATGCCTGGAAAAAAGGAGTCTGGAAATGGGAGCGGGAAGCACTGTCCCTCCGATAATACACTTTGCCCAGCTGGAAAAGATCTTCAACCATGCGCGGGCAAATTCGCTCTGGCCGTTGACCTTCGGTCTGGCCTGCTGCGCCATTGAAATGATGCATGCCGCCGGCCCCCGTTTTGATCTTGACCGGTTCGGAGCCGGTGTCTTCAGGGCCACTCCCCGGCAGGCTGATCTTATGATCGTCGCCGGTACGGTAACCAGAAAAATGGCGCCCACGGTTATCCGGCTGTACGAACAGATGCCGGCGCCCAAGTGGGTGATTGCCATGGGGAACTGCGCCATATCCGGCGGGCCGTTCAATCTGGATTTTAACTATAACGTTGTTGAGGGTGTGGAACAGCTCGTTCCGGTTGATGTTTATGTTCCCGGGTGTCCGCCCCGCCCCGAGGCCCTTGTTGAGGCCTTTTTAAAGCTTGAGGAAAAGTTAACCGGTAAACGCAGATTTCCGGAAGCTCCGGCTATTCCAGGGAGGGTTCAAGATGGCGATGAATAATCCTCTGCAAAAAGCGTTGGCCAAGGCGGATATTGAGTATCAGCCGACCGAGTTCCCGGGCAGCGGTCTCCACTGTTCGCTTGTCCTGGACAAAGAACAGGTGCAGCCTCTGGCCAGGGCGCTGGCACGAAACGGTTTTTTTATAGAAACAGTAACAGCGTTGGACAAGCTCAAGGAAGGAACTTTTGAGTGCATATATCTTTTTAATCATTATGAGGAATCACTGCGTTTACTGGTAAGGGTTTCTCTGTCGCGCAATCGGCCTGTTCAACCTTCCATAGGTAAAATCTTTCCAGGCGCTGTCTGGCATGAACGTGAGACCACCGAGATGTTCGGTATCAGGTTTGAAGGATGTCCGGACAGCCGCAACCTGCTGTTACCGGAGGATGCCGATTTCCATCCACTCTGCAAAGATTTCAGTGGGGTATCATGAATAGAGCCGTCCAACCCACATATACACTGGATAAGGTAAACGAGGAAAATTTTGCTTTAAACCTCGGTCCTCAGCATCCCGGTACCCATGGTGTATTACGCGTAATCCTCCATATGGATGGCGAGTATATACTTCAGGCCGATCCCGTGCTTGGTTACGGCCACCGGATGCAGGAAAAGATAGCCGAAAAGATGACCTACCCCCAGGTGCTTCCCTATGTCTGCAGGATGGATTATTTAGGGGCCCTTTCCTATAACCTTGCATGGGTTCTGGCCGTGGAAAAACTCTGTCAGTTTGAGGTGCCGGAGCGGGCCGAGGCGATCAGGGTAATTACCACCGAGCTTAACCGTATATCAAGCCACCTGCTCTGGTGGGGCGCCTTTCTCCTTGATCTTGGAGGTTTCACGCCTTTTTTACAGGCACTTACCGACCGGGAGTTGATTCTTGATCTGCTGGAAGAGGTGACCGGTTCCCGTCTGACTTACTGCTATTACCGTTTCGGCGGTCTGCCTTCGGATGTGGATGATGGCTGGTTTACCAGGGTTATGGAGTTTATCAAGGGGTTCCGCCTTCGCCTGCCCAGGTATCATGATCTGGTTACCGGCAATGTCATTTTTTATCACCGTGCCAAGGATGTCGGGGTCATTCTTCCCTTTGACGCCGCCGGTTACGGGCTGTCCGGTCCCATCCTGCGAGGTTCCGGTATAGATTTTGATGTTCGCAGGCATGAGCCGTATTCGGGATACGAACGATACAACTTTGAGGTGCCCGTTGATGAAACCGGTGACTGTCTCGGCCGCTATCATGTCAGAATGATGGAGATAGAACAGTCGCTAAACATCGTCGAGCAGGCAATAGGATCCATTACCGAAGGACCGGTTCGCTCCAAGGTTCCCAAATTGATCAAACCACCGGAGGGTGAGGTGGCTATGGCCGTTGAAACACCCCGGGGACAACTGGTCATTTATATTGTCAGCGACGGTACCAAGAAGCCGTACAGGGTTAAGTATCGGGTACCATCCTTTGCCAACCTTTCCATCTTTGCAAAGCTTGCCAGAGGGCAGTTGCTTGCCGATGCACTGGCCATATTAGGCAGCATGGATATGGTTATTCCGGAGGTTGACCGATGAACATTTCTCTGTTGAGTGTTGCCGGCTACCTGGTCGGTATTGCAGCCCTTGTCGGTTTAAATGCCGTTATTTTGGTCTGGCTGGAACGGAAGGTCGCCGGTCATATGCAGTTTCGACTCGGTCCCATGGAGGTAGGACCCCATGGAATTCTGCAGACCCTGGCTGATGGTATTAAACTGGTATCCAAACAACTGGTCATACCCGATGAGGCGGACAAACCGCTTTTTCTGCTGGCGCCTGTCGTCTCCCTGGTGCCGATCTTTGCCGCCATGGTACCACTTCCCTTTTCAGAAACGGTTCAGGCCTGGGAGCTGAACATCGGCCTTTTGTTGATCATCGCCCTTGGTCTGCTCAATACCCTGGGGATTCTGCTGGCCGGCTGGGGTTCCAATAACAAATACGCCCTGCTCGGCGGCGCCAGGGCGGTGGCCCAGATTCTGGCGTATAAAATCCCGCTGCTTATCTGTGTCATGACAATTATCATGATGACGGGATCATTTAGCCTGCGCGACATTGCCATTGCCCAGCAGGGTGGATGGAATGTACTCTATCAGCCGCTGTTGTTCATTGTCTATATCATTACCGTTACCCTGGAAACCAACCGCAGTCCTTTCGACTTTTCCGAGGCGGAAAGTGAGCTGGTTGCCGGTTTTCATACCGAATATTCCGGTATGGGGTTCTCCCTCTTTTTTCTGGCGGAATATTCCTACATGTTCATTGCCGCAGGGCTGGCATCGGTTCTCTTTTTGGGCGGCTGGCAAGGTCCATGGCTCCCGGGAGTTGTCTGGACTCTGATTAAGATCTATTCCATTATCTTTTTAATGATGTGGTTTCGCTGGACCTTCCCTCGGGTGCGGATAGACCAGATGCTTGCCTTTGGCTGGAAAATTCTGCTGCCCGTTTCCCTGGTCAACTTTATCATTACCGCAGGAGTACTGGCGTTATGATGGAATGCTGCTACATAAAAGATGTTGTAAAAGGGTTCCTTTCCCTGTTCACCGGCATGCGGGTGACCCTGGGCAATGTGTTTACCGGGCCAGCAACCGTTCAGTGGCCAAGGGAAAC
>JALSNT010000027.1 GCA_026986885.1 Desulfobulbaceae bacterium | reverse complement strand
CCTCCTTATCCTTGATATCACTCTTGGCAGTTCTGCCGACAATGAGAGCGGACAGTTCCTTGCGCACTCCCTTCTTAAGACTTTTCAGCTCATCATCCATGTCCCTGTTCAGCCGTTCGACTTCATGCTCTTCAATCATCAGGGAACGTTCATCCTTGTCAACGCCCTTACGCGAAAAGACCTTGGCGTCAATAACAACCCCTTCAATGCCGGGCGGCACCCGCAAAGAAGAATCCTTAACATCTCCGGCCTTCTCACCGAAAATAGCCCGAAGCAGTTTTTCTTCGGGCGACAGCATGGTCTCTCCCTTGGGGGTAACCTTACCTACCAGCATATCGCCGGCCTTGACCTCGGCACCTATTCGCACAATGCCGGAATCATCCAGGTTACGCAGGGCTTCATCGCCGATGTTCGGTATATCACGGGTGATTTCTTCTTTACCGAGTTTGGTATCCCGGGCCATGGTCTCAAAAATTTCCACATGGACAGAGGTAAAGGTGTCCTCTTTAAGCAGGCGTTCATTTACGAGGATGGAATCCTCAAAATTATACCCACGCCACGGCATAAAGGCGATGGTCACATTTTTGCCAAGAGCAAGTTCACCCATTTCCGATGACGGACCATCCGCCAGTACATCCCCTTTGCATACACGCTCTCCCGGCAAAACCAATGCCCGTTGATTAAAGCAGGTGTTTTGATTGGATTTTTTATATTTCGATAATCTGTACACCCCGACACCGGTTTCAAAACCATCGGTTCCCGGCTCATCGTAACGAACAACAACCCTGTTGGCGTCAACGTCCTCAACCACGCCGTCACCACCGGCAAGCAGACAGGCACCGGAATCACGGGCGACATACTTTTCAACACCGGTACCCACAAGTGGTGAAGCAGTTTTTAATAAGGGAACCGCCTGCCGCTGCATATTGGAGCCCATCAAAGCCCGGTTGGCATCATCATTTTCCAGAAAAGGAATAAGAGATGCGGCCACGGAAACCAGTTGATTGGGAGCGACATCCATACGGGTGACCTGGTCAGCAGCCATCATGGCAACTTCACCATTCTGCCTGGCGATCAGATGATCATCAACAATCCGGTTTTCTTTAAGATTTGTCTTGGCAGGCGCAATTATTTCTCCCTGCTCCTGCAAAGCCGAATGATATTTATATCTATCCGTAACCTGGCGATTTTCTACAAATCTGTACGGAGTCTCTATAAAGCCATAGGGATTAACCTTCGCATAAGTAGCCAGGGAAACAATCAGGCCGATATTCGGCCCCTCAGGTGTTTCCACCGGGCAGATACGGCCATAATGGGTCGGGTGAACATCACGAACCTCAAAACCGGCACGTTCCCTTGACAGGCCACCGGGTCCCAGGGCGGAAAGACGGCGTTTATGGGTAACCTCGGAAAGCGGGTTGGTCTGATCCATAAACTGGGAGAGTTGGGATGTGCCGAAAAATTCCTTGATTGCAGAAGTAACCGGCTTGGGATTGACAAGGTCATGGGGCATGAGTGTTTCAATTTCCTGCAGGGTCATCCGCTCCTTAATGGCACGTTCCATACGGACAAGTCCCATGCGATACTGATTTTCCACCAGCTCGCCGACAGTCCTGACCCGACGATTTCCCAAATGATCTATGTCGTCACCGTCTTTCAAACCGTCCTTGATCCGCACCAGATATTTTACTCCCTGGATGATATCCTCTTTGGTCAGAGTTCGATGATCAATAGATGTATCCAATCCTAATTTAGCATTAATTTTATAGCGGCCGACCTCGGAAAGATCATATGTGGAAGGATCAAAAAATAATTTATTAAAAAAGGCCTGCGCTACTTCGGGAGTTGGTGGGCTTGAAGGCCGAAGCCGTCTGTAAATCTCAATTTGTGCCTTAACGCAGATACGATCCCTGACCTCCTGATTCAAAGCCTCTTCAAGTTCGGCCTCGGCAACACCGTCGGCCTGAAGTTGCCGGCGGATTTCTTCACGTTCCTGCATGCCGACCCGCAGGAGGTCCTTACTTAAAGTTTTACTGAAGGCATCACTGACGGTTACGCCGTTGATGAATAACAAATCAATAGAGGAAACGCCGGCTTCATCAATAGCTGCAAGTGATGCTTCCGTAAGCGGTTCATTGCCGGCAGCGATAAGTTCTCCGCTTTCGGGATGAAATATATCGACCACCGGAATTCGCCCAAGTAAATCTTCAGCATACACCTCCACCTTTTCAATGCCGGCCTTGACGAATCTTTTGGCAAGGGCCTTGGAAATCTTACGTCCCTTTTTCCCGAGGATCTTACCGTCTTGCGGATTAATCACATCATCGGTGAGCCGGGTACCAATAAAGGTGTCAGGATTAAACTGAAGATAATACCTGCCCCCGGCAATCTCCAGAGTGTCGATCTGATAAAACTCGCAAAGCAGTTCCTCCTCCGTATAACCAAGCGCCTTCAGCAGAACAGTAACCGGCAGCTTGCGCCGACGATCAATACGCACATAAAGAATATCCTTTATGTCGAATTCAAAATCCAGCCATGACCCCCGAACAGGAATAATTCGGGCGGAATATAATCTTTTGCCCGAAGCATGGGACTTACCGTTATCATGGGTATAAAATAGACCGGGAGAACGCTGCAACTGATTAACGATGACTCTTTCGGTACCATTGACGACAAAAACCCCGTCTTTCGTCATCAAGGGCAACGATCCAAGAAAAACTTCCTGTTCTTTGATATCTCTTACCGATTGAACACCGGTTTCCTCGTCAACATCAAAGGTAATAAGACGAACGGTAATCTTCACCGGTACGTCATAGGTCATTCCCCGTTCAATACATTCTTCAACGGTATACTTGGCTTGACCAAAGGCATAACGGACAAATTCCAGGGAACAAAGTCCGTTAAAATCCGTCAGAGGAAAAATATTCTTAAAGATTGCCTGCAAGCCAAAATCTTCCCGCGCATCCGGATCAACATCTCGTTGCAGAAAACGCTCGTATGAATGTCTCTGCATGGCGATAAGATGCGGTGGTTCAACAATTTGGCGTGTTTTGGCAAAACTTTTACGAACTCTCTTCATGGTTTTCCTCAAAATGTTCCACGAAACTACGATACTGATGGCCGCCACATAACTAATTAATTTTACAAGTTATTAGCGAGAAGGCTACCAGAAACGCACCCAACTTCCCTCAAACGCAGGAACGCTACAGAGGAACCTGCCTCTGTAGCGTTGCCTGTTAAAAACAGCATACCCGTACTAAAGGCGTACGGAGTATACCTGCAGCAGAGAATTACTTGATCTCCACGGAACCACCAACTGCTTCGATTTTTTCTTTGATCTCGGCAGCCTCATCTTTGGAAACGCCCTCTTTGACAGGCGTTGGAGCAGATTCAACAAGTGCTTTCGCCTCTTTTAACCCAAGCGAGGTGATAGCACGAACTTCTTTGATGACCTTAATCTTCTGGTCACCGGCCGCGGTCAATATCGCATCAAACTCAGTCTGCTCTTCGCCACCACCGCCGCCGGCAGCGCCACCGTCGGCAGCGCCAACTGCAGCTACAGCCACCGGAGCAGCGGCGGAAACACCAAATTTATCCTCAAGTGCTTTAACAAGTTCAGCGACCTCGAGTAGAGACATTTTTTCTACAATTTCTACAACCTGTTCAATGGAATCAGCCATTATCTTTTCTCCTGATATAATCGAGATTAGTTTAATTTTCTTTCTGTTCTTTTATTGCCTGCAGGACATACACAAGATTACTCGGTACACCATTCAGCGCCCGGACAAGTTTCGTTGGTACCGCAACCAATACACCGCACAGCTGACCAAGAAGTTGATTCCTGGTCGGCAGCTTAGCCAGAGCACTGACATCATCAACGGTCAATACCTTGCCGTCCATAAGGGCGGAGCGAATCTGTAACGCATCAAACTCTTTAGCAAAATCAACAAGAACTTTTGCCGTACCGACAGGCTCTTCAAAACTAAAGGCAATTGCTGTTGTCCCGGTGAAGCTCTCCTTGAGTTCTTCATATTCCGTGCCTTGAACAGCAAGCTTCAGCAGGGTATTCTTTGCTACCTGAATGAAGGCATCGTTCTGCCGTAGTTCTTTACGTAACTTTTCAAACTCCGTGACTTTCAGCCCACGGTAATCGGTAACCACCGCAAACTTGGCCTCGGTAAAGGTCTCATTTAATACCTTAACTTTGCCGGCCTTATCATTGCGATTCAACAGTTACACCTCCTTTCGTTGTTAGCGGGACTGCCATAGTGAACAGATAAGAAATTAAGAGACAACCAGAATATGTGTCCGTATTCCGATTACCGGTCTCGGCAGGCGGTTAAATACAACATCTAACCATTAAACTCTCGAACCTGCTGTCTCTGACCTTCCCGAAATTAAAAATATATGAGCGGTTAAAATAAAAACGAATTAAAGAAACTCCGTATTTCCTGTCTGCCGCTTCCTCATAGAGACCTGAACAGGAAATGGAAAAGCCGGCATCACCTTTCCTTTATCATCGTACGGATATGAAAAGGATCTAATTTGACGCCCGGCCCCATTGTGGTTGAAAGAACGATTGATTTTAAATAAATACCCTTACTGGAAGATGGTTTGAGCTGAATCAGTTTATCTATAAAGGCAATGATGTTGTCCTGAATCTTTTCCTGGCCGAAACTCTTTTTTCCGATGGCCGCGTGTACGATTCCATTTTTTTCTACACGAAAATCAACCTTACCTTTCTTTATTTCTCCAACCACTCTTTCAATATCAAAAGTAACCGTGCCGAGTTTGGCGTTTGGCATCAGATTTCTCGGCCCGAGTATCCGACCGATCTTGCCGACCTCTCCCATCATATCAGGGGTAGCTATGGTTTTATCAAAATCCAGCCAACCGTCCTTGATCCTGGCAATAATTTCGTCGGAGCCGGCATAGTCCGCCCCGGCTTGCAGGGCCTCTGTTTCTTTGTCACCCTTGGCAAAAACCAGAACACGTACCTCTTTGCCCGTGCCATGCGGCAACATTACACTCGAACGTACCATTTGATCGGCATGCCTTGGATCTACACCAAGACGAACTGCGATATCTATGGATTCATCAAATTTGGCATAGGCGCTCTTTAAGGCCAACGCTACACCTTCCTGTAATTCATGCTGCCTGGTCTTATCGATCCCGGCGGCATTATTTCTATAGTTTTTTCCGTGCTTGCCCATGATATCCCCTGTTATTTCTCCCTGACATGCCGGGTACGCACGCAGGTAAGCGAATTATTATGTGTGTTTTTTCCGGGAAAAAACAGTAACCTGTACCAAAACTCAATCTACAATCGTTATACCGCAGCTTCTCGCTGTCCCTTCAACGATTCGCATTGCATGTTCAACGTCGTAGGCATTAAGATCAGGCATCTTTATTTCCGCAATCTCCCTTATTTTATCACGACCAAGATCAGCAACACGATCACGCTTGGGATTACTTGAACCCTTGCCGACACCGGCGGCCTTTAAAAGAAGGACGGAGGCCGGCGG
>JALSNT010000026.1 GCA_026986885.1 Desulfobulbaceae bacterium | reverse complement strand
ATCAGTGGACGGCTGGTGGAGCATTCGAACCGCTGGTTTTCCTTCAGCCGTCGGCCGGCCGCCACCGCTTTTTTTGTTTTTCTCTCTCTTTTTCTCCTTACAACAACCGTCTTTTCCACCCATCATCTGACAGCATATATTGAAGGGTTGCTGTCTATCATAACCATTGCCATGATAATACGGTTATCAGGTATCCTGGTGGACAACTGGCTGCGTCATTACCTGCTTCTTCCCATGGCTTTTGTCCTTATTCTCTCTCATCTGCTGAAACTTTTGCATGTCCCGGCCGTGCTGGTCCACATGTATATATTTATGATAAGCTTTTTTGGGGTAGTCTGGTATCTCAATATTGTATTTCGTTACTGTGGAAAGCTTGTCGGTATTAATCTTCTTCTTTTACATCTTGCAGGTATTTTCAGCCTGGCAGTTGTCGTGGCTGAAGGCATGGGATACGGCAGTATCGCCATTTATCTGTTCAGCTCTTTTCTATACAGTGTAATCGCTGCTCTGGATTTATGGTTTTTATTTCTTTTTACCCAGGGACTGCTGGAGTTGATTTTTTACAGGGTACCGCTGCGGATTTTGAAAAAAAATTCCAAGATTTTAGCCAGGCAATGCGTGCCCGCCTTATCCCTGTTTTTTATTGTTCTGTTTGTCCTTATTTCTCTGGTCAACTGGCAGATTTATCCAACCATTTATGATGCAGCGGCGACCCTTGGTAATGTAAAATTTTCCGCAGGTGGATTTGAGATAACCCCAGGCTACATTTTAGCCGTGTTATTTGTTGTTTATGGCTCTATTTTTCTGTCCAGAATGTTACAGGCCTTACTCCTCCAGGAAGTGCTGCCGCGCTACGGCGTTGAGATCGGGGTCCAGCTTTCCATTACCCGTCTTGTCCACTATGCGGTCCTGGTAATCGGCTTTCTTGTTCTGTTGCGGGTTTTGGGCGTCCAACTTAATAAACTGGCTATTTTAGGCGGTGCGCTTGGTGTGGGTATCGGTTTCGGCCTGCAGGCCATTGTCAATAATTTTGCCAGTGGTCTCATTCTGCTGTTTGAGCGTCCGCTTAAAGTGGGTGATATGATCCAGGTGGGAACCGATCTGGGGGAAGTAAAAAAACTTGGCCTGCGGGCAACAGTGGTGCGCACCTTTGACAATGCTGATATCGTTATTCCAAATTCCGATCTCATCACCGGCCAGGTTACCAACTGGACATTGGCCGACAGGCATCTTCGCGTCAAGGTTCCAGTAGCAGTTGCCTACGGCACCGATATTGCCAAGGTCCTTGAAATCCTGCTCGGCTGTGCGGACAATAACCCCATGGTTTTGAACAACCCCAGGGCCAGGGCTTTATTCCTGGCCTTTGGCGACAGTTCGTTGAATTTTGAACTGCGGGTATGGATATCGGAATTTTCCGATCGTCGTCTGGTCCTCAGTGAACTAAACCAGGATATAGAGTCGGAATTTACGGCCGCCGGTATTGAAATTCCCTTTCCCCAGCGGGATTTGCACATTCGTTCCACAAAAGATGGTCAGCCGTCCTGCCCGGAAGTGGCTGCGGACGTGAAAGCCGGATAAACCAGCATGCCATAGCGGCACAACAAACTATGAAACAGAGAATATAAATGTAAGCAACCACCTTTATGTACACCGCAGGCGGAAATTAGAATGTCACCTGATCTCTGACTTCCGTCCCTGTTATGGATAAAAGAAATCCCGTCCGGATCAGAACTCCGGACGGGTGAGGTGACGCTGTTTATCCCCTGAGTACCTTGGGCTGGAAAAGATGCGTTTCCATGTGCTTGATTTCGTCAATGCCGGAGATGACTATTTCCGGATCGGTTGCCAGTTCTTTTCGCGGTAGTTTATCGGGATACTCCACGTTACTGAGGATGTGTTTGATGCAGTTTATGCGGGCCTGTTTTTTAACGTCCGAGCGGATGATGGTCCAGGGGGTAAGGGTGCGGTTGGATTCGTTGAGCATCTGAAATTTTTTGACACTGTACTTGTCCCAGTATTTCTGTGCCAGATTGTCCACCGGCGACAACTTGTACTGTTTCAGAGGATCGGTTTTTCGTGCTTCAAACCGGCGGGCCTGTTCATCCTTGGAGACAGAGAAGTAAAATTTGAACAGCTTGATACCGTCTTTGATCAGCATTTCTTCAAAAAGAGGAACATCTTTAAGAAACCGTTTGTGCTGCTCATCGGTGCAGAAGCCCATCACCGGTTCCACCATGGCCCGGTTGTACCAGGAACGGTCAAATAGTACCAGCTCACCGGCAGCAGGCAGGTGCGGCACATAGCGTTGAAAATACCACTGGGTTACTTCTTTGTCGTTGGGGGCGGCCAGGGCGACAACCTTGGTGTTACGAGGATTGAGAAAAGCGGTTATGCGCTTGATGGTTCCACCCTTGCCGGCGGCGTCACGTCCTTCAAATATGGCAAGGATTCGCATGCCGTTGGCCTTCATGTGCTTCTGCAGTTTCATCAGCTCAATCTGCAGTTTTTTCAACTCCTGCTCATATTCAAGATGTGCCTCCTTGACCCAGACCGGACACCGGCTTTTACTCTCTTTTTTATTCATGTT
Organism: Desulfobulbaceae bacterium; assembly: GCA_026986885.1. The sequence continues at coordinate 2,966 of JALSNT010000026.1, read as the reverse complement.
CTTCAGGGCAGTGCCTTCCAGGAGCTTGACCTTGACGGGGCAGTTCTTATCTTTCAGTCTTTTCTTCCCTGTTTTCTTCTTGACGGCCTTTTTTTTGTTTTCTGCCATAACATTTCCTTGTTGCATGAGGTTACGGGGCTGAAGAGGATTGTGCCCTGAAAAAATACAAAAAACACATTTTGATAAGAACATAAATCTATTTAACGCATCAGGCAATTATTTCTCCGGATTTTTTCAGGTTCTAATTGAGTTTTTTTCCTCTTATGTACATCTCGGCATAGATTTCCGGCAGATGCTGTCGGGCAAGTTCCTGCACCACGGCGTCAACATCGTAGGAAATTCTGTAATGGCGGACGGTAATTGCTTGTTTCTTAAGCTTCAGTACCGCGCAGGAGAGCCTGGGGTCACCGTCGAACATCCGCCCGGTTGAGCCTGGATTAATGAAATCAACACCGCCGATCTTTTTATGATAAGGGGTATGGGAATGGCCGGTGATGATAATATCGCAGGTGCTGTTTGCCGCCAGTTCACGAAAGCGGCTGTCCGGGGTGGCGGCAAAGAGGAACTCGTCGGTATGTTCCGGGCTGCCATGGAAGATGCCTAATTTCTTTCCTTTTATTTTCAGAACCTTTTTTTGGGGTAATTTTTGAAGATATTTTCTGTTTTTCAGGGTAAGGGCCTCGGCCGTACTGGTATACATGATTCTTTTTTCCGGTTTGGAGGGTTTCTTAAATGACTTGCCTTTCAGCAGTTTAATGATTTTGCGGTCCGTGTTACCGAGGATGGAAACAACCTGCAGCTCTCGCAACCGTTCCAGTACGCGGTTGGGAAAAGGAGCGTATACCGTGGAATCACCACTGTTTATAATAAGATCAAATCGGTCGGCGTGCAGGGACTTATCCACTGCCTTTAATGCGGGGAAATTACCGTGAATATCACTTACCAGCAGGATCTTCATTGGGTGGAGTCCCTCTAATTTTTACAGCAGCGGTCCCACCAGGAGTGCCATGTTCTCCAGGAAACGCTCCTGAAAGGATCGTCGTCTAAAAACGATTTTATTTAACGGAATTGAGGATTGCAGGTACTCCTGTTGCAGTTGTCGTAATCCGGCTGTAAAATCTCTGTTATAGACAAAAAGGGTCATCTCGAAGTTCAGCCAGAAGCTGCGCATATCCAGATTGACCGAGCCGATAAGGCAGAAATCATCATCAACAGTAATCGATTTAGCATGTAAAAGTCCCCGGGTAAAGGCGACGATTCGCACCCCGGCCTCTATCAGCTCCCCGTATCTTGCCCGGCTGGCATAGTGGACCAGTCGGGAATCATTTTTTTCCGGTACGATAATGGTGACGTCGACTCCGCGTTGGGCGGCTGATTTCAGGGCCACTAAGATGGCGTTGTCGGGAACAAAGTAGGGTGTTGTCAAAATCAGTTCCCTGCGGGCGGCATAAATTGTCGTCAGCAGAAGGTTGTGAATGGTGCCTTCGGCATATCCAGGACCCGAGGGCGCCAGCTGTACGGGAATGTCACCGATTTTCGGGATCGGCTGCACCCTGGCTTCAAGGATAAGATCTTCCAGCGGTTGTCCTGTTTCCAGCGCCCAGTCGTAGAGAAAAGAGGCGGTCAGTATCTCCACCACCGGCCCCTGGACGCGTACCATGATGTCAATCCACTGGCCAACGCCCTCGTCCTGTTTGAAATATCTCGGGTCAACAAGATTATGGCTGCCGGTATAGGCGATGGTGTTGTCAATGGTGACGATTTTGCGGTGGTTGCGCAGGTCGATGCGGACAAACAGGGCGCGCAACAGACCGGCGGGCAGACATTCAAGGACCTCAACTCCGGCCGCCTGCAGTTCCCTGCATTGGCGCCCGCCCAGGAAATCCTTGCTGCCGATGGAGTCGACCAGCAGTTTGCAGCGTACGCCGCGGGCAACGGCTTTTTTCAGGGCGGCGCAGACCTGGTCCGCATGCCCGCCGCTGTGGAAGATGTAAAATTCAAGGAAACAGGTTGAGCGTGCCTGTTCTATATCACTAATCAGACGGCGGAAAAAATCAGTACTGGTTTCTATCAGAGACAGGGTATTCCCCGGCATGGTGGGGATGCCGATGGCCGAATCTATCTGCCGGCGCAGGGGCTCGCATTCGGGATTGATCGTGTTCCAGTCGATAAAGGAACGTCTCCGCAGCTTTTCCGCCCAGCGCAGGATTAGTGGTATGTCGGCGGCTGCTCGTCTGGCGCGACGCTCACCTAATCTGTTCTCGCCAAAGAGAAGATAAATTATTGCCCCTAAAAAAGGGAGCAGCAGGATGACGACCAGCCATGCCAGGGTCACGGAAGGTTCTTTTTTCCGCATGACAACCCGTATGGAAAGGCTGATGCGAATCGTCAGATCGGCAAGAAAGAGAACGGAGGTTAAGATCCAGTATACGTTTGTCATCGGAGGCGCAACCTGGTTTGCCTGTCATGCAAGCCGGGAACAGGGATTAACTATCATGCCGCAGCGGCACAATAAACAATGAAACAGAGGATGTAAGAGTAGTCAACCGTAGTGTAACCGTTCACCGTGATGCTGTTACGGATAAACAGGACGGAAATGTTTTTTTGTTCAATATCTTTTTTCAATATTTTGATACTGTGGTAGTGTACCTGTAAAAACATTTTCATTAAATATTTTTTTCTAAATTTTCTGCCCAGGGCTTGAATCAAGTGTTTTTAATAAATTTTTCAGCTCTTTTCAGGGTGAGGACAAGAAAAATACAGGATCATTATGAGAGTAAAAGGATTTTCCGCTGCAGCAACGGCAGCCGGTATTCGCTATCAAGACCGGCTTGATTTAGGCTTGATTTATTCCGATAGACCGGCAGTGACCGCCGGCGTCTTTACCACCAACAGAGTCAAGGCCGCACCGGTCCTGCTTGACAGGGAAAGATTGCAGCGCGGACAGGCACAGGCCATACTGATCA